>CAZTJP010000192.1:0-4616 GCA_964613895.1 uncultured Thiotrichales bacterium
GTGTCGAGAACGATGGCATGCCGGATCCCTGGCGTTGTGGGTCAGCGAATCCGCGTGCCGATTCGCGAGAAGTCGATCGAGCCTTCGGAAAGGTCCCAGTTCATCCAGATGAACATGGCGCGTCCGACCAGGTTCTTTTCCGGCACGAAACCCCAGAAGCGGCTGTCATTGCTGTTATCGCGATTGTCGCCCATGACGAAGTACTGGCCTTCCGGAACCACATCGAGATAGTCCATATTACGCCGCGCATCATTGATCAGAATGCTGTGTTCCACACCATCGAGATTCTCGCGGTATTCGTATTCGTAGGGATGAGCATAGCGGCCACGGCCCTTGTAGGGGCCGACGAGGTTGGTCTCCACCAGTTTGCCATTGATGTAGAGCTTTTTGTTGACATAGCGGATCCGGTCACCCGGTACGCCGACCACACGCTTGATGTAGTCGAGACTGGTGTCGCGGGGCCAGCGAAAGACGATGACATCGCCACGCTTGGGTTCACCGATGTCGATCACCTTGGTGTGGAGAATCGGCAGCCGTATACCATAGGCGAACTTGTTGACCAGGATGAAATCACCCACCAGCAGTGTTGGCATCATCGAGCCGGATGGGATGCGGAATGGCTCGGCGACGAAGGCGCGCAGCAGCAGTACGATCAGCAGTACCGGAAAGAACGAGCGCGAGTATTCGACATACCACGGTTCGACTGGCGCGTTGGGGGATTCGGCCACCACACCGGTACCGCCTTCTGTCGCGGCGGCGGCCGAAGGGGAAGTCGCCAGTTGGCGATGGGGGCGCAACCACAGCACATCGGCCAGCCACACCAGGCCGGTGATGACGGAACCCAGAACCAGGGCGATTTCGAGATCAAAATGCATGGAAAGACTCTCGTGTTTGTGGTTTTTCGTGGTTGACGTCGTGTTTCATCGGATGCAACTACCTTTATGGTATCAGTTATCGACCTTGAGTACCGCCAGGAAGGCTTCCTGCGGAATCTCGACCTTGCCGACACGTTTCATGCGCTTTTTACCGGCCTTCTGTTTCTCCAGCAGCTTGCGTTTACGGGTGACATCGCCGCCGTAGCACTTGGCGGTGACGTTCTTGCGCAGTGCCTTGACGGTCGATCGGGCAATGATGTGGTTGCCGATCGCCGCCTGGATGGCGACCTCGAACATCTGCCGCGGGATGATTTCTTTCATCCGGTTTGTCAGTTCCCGGCCACGTGCCTGACTGGCGGACTGATGCACGATGACCGACAGGGCATCCACCCGGTCGCCGTTGATCAGCACATCGACCTTGACCAGTGGCGCCACCTGAAAGCGCGTGAAATGGTAGTCGAACGAGGCGAACCCGCGGCTGACCGATTTTAACCGATCGAAGAAATCCAATACCACTTCGCTCAGTGGCATTTCGTAGACCAGTGAGACCTGGTTTCCAAGATAGAGCATTTTCTGCTGCACGCCGCGCTTTTCGATGCACAGCGTCATGACATCGCCCACGTAGTCCTGTGGAACCAGGATATTGGCGGTGATGATCGGTTCGCGGATCTCGGCGACTTCGTTCACCGGTGGCAGGTCGGACGGGTTATCGATCTTGAGTATTTCGCCAGCGGTGGTCAGCACTTCGTAGATGACCGAGGGCGCAGTGGTGATCAGGTCGAGATTGTATTCGCGCTCGAGCCGTTCCTGGACGATCTCCATGTGTAACATGCCGAGGAAACCGCAACGGAAACCGAATCCCAGCGCCTGGGAAGTCTCCGGCTCGAAGCGCAGTGAGGCGTCATTGAGACGCAGCTTGTTGAGCGCGTCGCGCAGGTTTTCGTAGTCGTCCGAGCTGACCGGATAGAGACCGGCGAACACCTTGGGCTGGACTTCCTGAAAACCGGGCACCGGCTCCTCCGCCGGGTGATCCGCCGTGGTCAGGGTGTCGCCCACCTTGGCGGCGTCGATGTCCTTGATGCCGGCGATGACGAAGCCCACCTCGCCCACATTGAGCTGTTCCAGATCCCTGGGCTTGGGGGTGAAGATGCCCAATTTGTCCACCTGGTGCGTCTGCCGGGTCGCCATGGCGGTGATCTTCTGCTTGCGCATCAGCCGGCCCTGCATGACGCGCACCAGCGATACCACGCCCAGGTAGTTGTCGAACCAGGAGTCGATGATCAGCGCCTTGAGTGGCTGGTCGGCCTCGCCGGACGGTGGCGGAATGCGCGCCACGATCATCTCCAGCAGTTCTTCGATGCCTTCGCCGGTCTTGGCGCTGACGCCGAGTGCATCGGTGGCCTCGATGCCGATGACATCCTCGATTTCCTGTTTGACCCGATCCGGGTCGGCCGCCGGCAGGTCGATCTTGTTGAGCACCGGCACCACTTCCACACCCAGATCGATGGCGGTATAGCAATTGGCCACGCTCTGGGCCTCGACGCCCTGGGAAGCATCGACCACCAGCAGGGCGCCTTCACAGGCCGACAGTGAGCGCGACACCTCGTAGGAGAAATCGACGTGGCCGGGCGTGTCGATGAAGTTGAGTTGATAAGTCTCGCCGTCGCGGGCCTTGTAGTCCAGCGAGACGCTCTGCGCCTTGATGGTGATGCCGCGTTCGCGTTCCAGATCCATGGAGTCGAGCACTTGCTCTTCCATTTCACGCTCGCTCAAGCCGCCGCAATACTGGATCAGCCGGTCGGACAGCGTCGATTTACCGTGATCGATATGGGCGATGATGGAAAAGTTGCGGATGTTTTTCAGATTATCCATGAACGCTCAAATAGGCTCTTACGCGTTGTTCATCGAGGAAATGGCGACAAAGAATATCATCACCCGCGGCCAGTACCGGCACCTGGTCATCGAAGCGCTGTCTCAGAGACGCATCGCGGTCGATATCGACCAGCGTGACTTGCAGGTCGAGATCGGCCAGTGCCACTTGCAGCTCGTCCAGCATCTGCTCGCAGAGGTGGCAGCCGAGGCGGTGGTACAAGGTCAGCACCATCAGGATTCCGGGGCATCCGACTCGATCTTCAACGGCAGGAATACCGGGCTACCGTCCCGTTGCACCAAAACAGCGATGGAGCGGCCCTTGGGCAGTTTCGCCACGATCTCGTTGAAATGCGCCAGATCCTTGATCTTTTCGTTGTTGAGCGCCAGCAGGATATCGCCCTTGCGCAAACCGGCCTTCTGGGCGGGGCTGCCGCGAAGCACTTTCTTGATGACCACGCCGCCGTTCAGTTTTTCTTCCTTGCGCTGTTCATCGGTCAGTGGCGCCAGTATCAGTCCCAGCTTTTCCTGTTTCCGTGCCTTGCCCTTGTGAGGGTGGGCGATCTTGTCCTCATCCGGCAGCGCCTCGATGGTGACCTCGATAGTTTTCTCCTCACCATTGCGGAGTAATTGGAGGGCTGCTTGCTGACCGACGGGAACGCGTCCGACCAGCGGTGGCAGATCGGAGGAATGCGACAATGGCTTGCCGTTGAAACTGAGCAGGATATCGCCCACCTGAATGCCGGCCTTCTCCGCCGGGCTGTCGGGCAGCACCTGCGCCACCAATGCGCCGCGTGGCCGCTTCATGCCAAAGGACTCCGCCAGATCGTGGTTGATCTCCTGGATATAGACGCCCAGCCAGCCGCGTGTGACCTTGCCCTTGGTCTTGAGTTGCTCGACCACTTCCATGGCAACTTCGATCGGGATGGCGAAGGAAACACCCATGAAGCCTCCGGTACGGCTGTAAATCTGCGAGTTGATGCCGACCACTTCACCAGCCAGGTTGAACAGCGGGCCACCGGAGTTGCCGGGATTGATCGCCACGTCGGTCTGGATGAAGGGGACGTATTGTTCGGTCGGCAAACTGCGGCCCTTGGCGCTGACGATGCCGGCGGTGACCGAGTGATCGAAATTGAACGGTGAGCCGATCGCGAGGACCCATTCGCCAACCTTGAGCCGTTCCGAACTGCCCAGTTTGAGCGTTGGCAGATCCTTGGCATCCACCTTGAGTAATGCGATGTCCGAGCGGGGATCGGAGCCGATCACTTTGGCGGTGAACTCGCGCCGGTCGCTCATGCGAACGATGATTTCGTCAGCGCCTTCGATGACATGGTGGTTGGTGACGACATAACCATCCGGTGAAATGATGAAGCCGGAACCGAGAGACTCGGTTTCGAACTCATCGTCGTTGCGGCCATCATCGGGCGGCGATTGCGCTTCATCGCCCTCATCCGGTGTGCCGCGATGCTGTTCGAGAAATTTCTTCAACAAATCCCGCAGCTGATCGCTGTTGGGGTTGTCGGGCAGGTTGAAACCGGGGGAATGGCCATGCAGCTTCACCTTGTGAGTGGTGCTGATATTCACCACCGCAGCGCTGTTCGCCTCGACGATGCCAGTGAAGTCGGGCAATCCGCTGACCAGTGCCAGCGCCGGTGTCGCGGCCAGCAGCCACAGTATGGCCAACAGCAGTCGCTTGCCATGGGGCCATTTACGGCTGGTGATTCGGGTGATAGTCGGACGGGTTGTCCGATTCATGGTGAAGTTTGCCATCCGTCGATCCGGTGAGTTTGAAAAAGCGCGCCATTATGACAACGGCAGTCGGTGCAACGCAAACGGGTCGCCGATGCTGCTCAGGAACGGTAGGTCAGCCCG
>CAZTJP010000193.1:0-4615 GCA_964613895.1 uncultured Thiotrichales bacterium
GATGCATGTGATCGGCCATCTTGATATTGAGACTGTCCCGCACCGAACCGAGCTGCGCCGCTTCGTCGAGCCGCTGCCGCTCTTCGGCGATTTCGGCATCGAGCATTTCGATCTGCCGGCCCAGTTGTTCGACCTGTGCTCCATAGCGCTCCCGTACCAGATCCTCGGCCTCAGCCACTTCATCATTGGTAGCGGACAGCAATGCGGCCCGGCTCTCCAACACCTTGATTTTATCGAGAAAGTCTTCTGCTTGATCTGCCCCCTCAGTCTCCTGGCCGCCCACCAGGGCGGCGATGTCTTTGGGCAGGGTTTCCGGTGCTTTCTGGCTGTCGAGCCGAATGACATCGAGCCGTTCAGCAAGCCGACCCGCCAGCGCCGTCAGTGTTTTCAACCGTCCTTTGAGACGAACGACCTGGAACACCTCGAACAATGTCAGGCCGGAGAGCAGTATGGCCAGTGGTAGAACCCAGGCATGGTAACGTGTCGCCCAATTGGGGATGTTGGCCTCGGCCAGTGCCTGAATCTGCACGGCCACCCCGGAATCGGGCATGAAGTTGAGCAAGCCCCAAGCGGCCCAGCTCAATGCCGCCAGCAGGAAGAAGAAGATTCCCAATCCCCATGCCAGCCGCTGCGCCCGCCGGGTTTGCCGAACCTTGGGCACATTGGCCCGATAATCGTCAGCGGCCAACGCCAGATCATCGATCAAGCCCTGTTTCTGCCGGGAAGCCGAGGACAGCGTCTTGTGCGCCTGCTGCAGGCGGGGGTATTTTCCCTCATCGATCCCCAATTGGTTTAGGGCAAGAATCGCCTCGTCATAATCCTTGGCGGTGCGTGCCTGCCGGACTTTTTCGTTGTCGATGGAAGTTTGCAAATCCTCTGCCACCGCAGCCAATGGCGCAATTCCGGCCATGACCTTGATGGTCTGACTGTGGGGGTGAGGCGTGCTCAGTTCCCGCTGCGCCAGATAGAAGGACTCAATGAACTCATCGTAGCCGAAGCCGATCAGCGAACGCAGTACGTCGCCGACCCGATCGACACCCTTGGCCATGAGCGCGCCATCTTCGGTTCGAACCAGGCGGGCGCCATAAACGCCTTCGTCATCGAGGTAGCGCTTGACCTCGTAGGCCACGCCATCCTTGCCGGAGAATTCCACGCTCACCGAGCACTGTGACTCACCCCAGCGGATCAACTTGCGCGGGTCGTCGAGCTCCAGCGTGAAGGTGCGGCCAAACAGCGCAAAGCACAGGGTTTCACCGATGGAGGTCTTGCCGGATTCGTTCTGACCACATACTGCAATCAGCCCTTTTTCCGGCAAGTTGTTGAGATCGAGATTGCTGTATTTGAGAAAGTTTTCCGAGTGAATGCCGTGGATGATCATTGCATGTCTTCCAGGTCGAGGGCACCGAGCTTTCTCAGCACCAGTTTGACAGCCTCATCGAAAATCTCGGGATCGAAATCATCCTCACTACTGCGCCGCTCCAACTCGGTGGCGCAAAATTCGGCAAACCGCCGGGCAGGCCCGGAAAAATTCGGGTTCTTCAACCAGTCGGGGGAAAACTCGGATGACATGGAAACTCCTCTCCGGAAATGGCAAACACCGGAAAAGAAGTGTACCTCAGCTCACAGTCCGGGTCAGCGTTTCATTGTGTCGAAGAAATCGGCGTTGTTCTTGGTGGCCTGCAATTTGCCAATGAGAAACTCCATCGCTTCCAGCTCATCCATGGAATGCAGGAATTTGCGCAGAATCCACAACTTCTGCAGCTCTTCGTCGTCAGTCAGCAGCTCTTCACGGCGAGTGCCGGAGCGATTGATGTTGATGGCCGGATAGACGCGTTTCTCGGAAATCCGCCGATCGAGATGCAGCTCGAAGTTGCCGGTTCCCTTGAATTCTTCGTAGATCACTTCGTCCATCTTGGAGCCGGTATCGATCAGCGCGGTGGCGATGATGGTCAGTGAACCACCTTCTTCGATATTCCGCGCGGCGCCAAAGAACCGCTTGGGCCGCTGCAACGCATTGGCATCGACACCACCGGTAAGCACCTTGCCGGAGGATGGCACCACGGTGTTGTAGGCGCGCGCCAGCCGGGTGATCGAATCGAGCAGGATCACCACATCCCGCTTGTGCTCGACCAGCCGCTTGGCTTTTTCGATGACCATTTCCGCCACCTGCACATGGCGGGTTGCCGGTTCATCGAAAGTCGATGAGACCACTTCGCCGCGCACCATCCGCGACATCTCCGTGACTTCCTCTGGACGCTCGTCGATGAGCAGTACGATCAGAGTCACATCGGGCGCGTTGTGGGTGATACTCTGGGCGATGTTCTGCAGCATGATGGTCTTGCCCGCCTTGGGCGGCGCAATGATCAACGCCCGCTGGCCGTAGCCCAGTGGCGCCACGATATCGATCACCCTGGGGGTAATGTCCTCGGTGCTGCCGTTACCGATCTCCATGCGCAAACGGCGCTCGGGATGCAACGGTGTCAGGTTTTCGAACAGAATCTTGGACTTTGCATTCTCGGGCGGCTCGAAGTTGATCTCCGAGACTTTCAGCAGCGCAAAGTAGCGCTCGTTGTCCTTGGGTGGCCGAATCTTGCCGGAGACGGTGTCGCCGGTGCGCAAGGCAAACCGCCGGATCTGGCTGGGGGAAACGTAGATGTCATCTGGCCCCGCCAGATAGGAGCTGTCAGCCGACCGCAGAAAACCAAAACCGTCCTGGAGGATTTCCAGCACGCCGTCGCCGTAGATGTCTTCTCCCTTTTTGGCATGGGCTTTGAGGATGGAGAAGATGATGTTCTGTTTCCGCGAACGGGAAACGTTTTCGATGCCCATCGACTCGGCGAGCTTGAGCAATTCGGCAGGGGATTTCTTTTTCAGTTCAGTGAGGTTCATAGTTGAAGCATTGGCCATGGGCTGGATCACGTCGGGATCGATCAATGATCAGGCCGCGCGACTGCGCGGACATCGGGTAACAGAAATTATTGTTTAAAAGAGATATTCGGACGCCGGAATGGCGAAAACGAAGGACTTGGCGACAACTATATTATGAAAATGTCGGCCAGTAAAGCGCCGGCGCAATCACATCGTCAAATTCCCGACGGATGGCGCCTTACCGGCCGATCGAGCCCTGGATAGTCAGATATTCTGGTCGAGAAAGGCCGCCAGTTGCGATTTCGACAAGGCGCCCACCTTGGTGGCCTCCACTTCACCGTTCTTGAACAGCATCAGTGTCGGAATGCCACGGATACCATATTTGGGAGGCGTGCCCGGGTTCGCGTCGATATCGATCTTGGCGACTTTCAAACGCCCCGTGTATTCTTCGGCAATTTCCTCTAGAATTGGCGCAATCGTTTTACAGGGGCCACACCATTCCGCCCAGTAATCCACCAGGACGGGTTCTTTGGATTTCAGTACTTCGTCTTCAAAGCTGTCATCGCTGAGGTGCGTTACCTTATCGCTCACAGCTAGCCTCCGTTTGTGAATGATTATTGATTCCAGACTAGCCGATTGTGCCGCGCAAGTCCATATCCGGAATTGCCAGCTCCGGCACGATACAACGACCACATGAGTTCTCAATGAGTGAACAACATCTGACCTCTACCCGATTCACCGATTTCGACCTTCCCGCCGAAGTCATCCAGGGCATCGAAGCCGCTGGCTTCGAGTATTGCACCCCTATTCAGGCCCGCACCTTGCCGCTGCTGCTCCAGGGTCAGGACATCGCCGGGCAAGCACAAACCGGCACCGGGAAAACCGCGGCTTTTCTGATCGCGACATTGGTGCATCTGCTGCGTCATCCCGCCAGCGACCGTCGCAAGCCACGCCAGCCCCGGGCTTTCATTCTCGCACCCACCCGTGAACTCGCCATTCAGATCTTCAACGACGCCAAAGCCCTCAACTCCGGCTGCAAATTCAAACTGGGTATCGGCTATGGTGGCATCGACTACGACAAGCAGCGCAAACACCTCGAGAAAGGGGTCGATATCCTGATCGGCACCCCCGGTCGCCTGATCGACTACATGAAACAGGGTATCTTCGACCTGCGCGCCATCCAGGTGCTGGTGCTGGACGAAGCCGACCGAATGTTCGACCTCGGCTTCATCAAGGATCTGCGCTACCTGCTGCGCCGCTGCTCCAAACCTGAAGCCCGCCTCAGCATGCTGTTCTCTGCCACCCTCTCGTTCCGTGTACTGGAACTGGCCTATGAACACATGAACAAGGCCGAAAAAATCGAAGTCCAGGCCGAAACCGTCACCGCCGACCGAGTCGAGCAAACCGTTTTCTTCCCCTCCAATGACGAGAAGATCCCGCTACTCATCGGCCTGATGAAAGCCCAGTCTCCCGAGCGCTCCATCGTCTTCACCAATACCAAGCGTGCCGCCGAAAACGTCACCGCGTGGCTGAAGGGCAATGACTACTCCGTGGCGCTGCTGTCCGGCGACGTGCCGCAGAAAAAACGCCAGCGCCTGCTGGAAGGCTTCGGCTCCGGGCAGTACAAGGTCCTGGTCGCCACCGATGTCGCTGCACGCGGCTTGCACATCCCCGACGTCACCCATGTCTTCAATTTCGACCTGCCACAAATGGCAGAAGACTATGTCCACCGCATCGGTCGAACCGC
>CAZTJP010000194.1:0-4614 GCA_964613895.1 uncultured Thiotrichales bacterium
CAAATCCGGTAGCCTTGCATCATCCTGCCAAGTTGCCGAACCGTTGCAGGCTCAAGGAATGCAACAAGGGGGATGATCCCGAAAACCTGTTGGATCAAAAAAACAAAGAGCCCGCTACCCTATGCATGCACTCCTGATCGGGAATACCGACAAGCACCTTGACGACATTTCCGCCGCCCTGTTCGATCCCTTTTTCTATGAGCGCAAAACGCTGGCACGCGAGATTCCGCTGACCTTCGAGCACCGGCAAGCCTTTACTCTCGATGACATCGAGGCAGCTGTCCCGCACAGCCTGCCCGACGTCCTCTTTCTGCGCCCGGACTGGCGCGAAGACCCCAATCGGGTCGTCGATTTCGTGGCCAGTCTGCGCCAGCGGCACCCGCAGCTGCGGCTGCTGTTTCTCGATCCCTGGGATCAGACCACCAGCCGATATTTTGGTGTGCTGCCACATGTCGACATTCTGTGGAAATGCCAACGGCTGAAAGACCGCACCGACTACCTGAAGACCTACGCAGGCGGCCATCCAATCACCGACTATTTCGCCAATACGCTCAACTTCGAACTCAACGACTGGGATGTCTCTTCAGTAGTGGAACCCGGCTACGAGAACCGGATCGAGGCCGGCTGGAATTTCGCGATCTCGAAGAAATACCGGCGCCAGCTCTTGAGCCCTGTCAACCAATACCACAACAGCTATACCAAACGCCCGATCGATGTTTTTTGTCACCTTTCGCTGGGTAATCTCGACGACAAGCATTCCTGGTATGCGCAACACCGCAAACACTGTCTGGCGACGCTCGAGCCGCTGCAACCCAAGCGCCGGCTTGCCATCAGTGGCGACTACTTTGGCCAGCGTACCGTCTCGTCACGGCAATACCAACAGGATATTCGCAACAGCAAGATCGTGGTCAGTCCTTTTGGCTGGGGAGAAGCCACCTGGCGAGACTACGAGGCCGCCTGTCACCACTGCCTGCTGATCAAACCCTCGATCGAACACATCTATACCCAGCCCGACATCTTTTCGGCCGGTGAAACCTATGTTCCCGTGCGCTGGGATCTGGCTGATCTGGTCGATACCTGCGAATACTATCTACAGCATCCGGATGAAGCGCAGCAGATCGCCGAGAACGCACATAACGCCTATCGGCGCTACTTTGCCGAAAAACAGTTCGTGAAAACCATCCGCGACGCGGTTACTGGCTGACCCGGATCTCTCTCGGGATCACGACTGTGTCCCTGTGAGAAATCCGGGCTATCGGCGCTGCTTCATCAACATGCAGGAATGCTCGGCGATCATGCGCTCCTCATCGGTGGGAATCACCCAAGCCTGTACCCGGCTTTCGGGCCTGGAAATGCAGGGATCGCCCGCAAGATTGGCTTCTTGATCCAGGATGACTCCCAGCCATTCACAACGCCGACAGATATCCGCCCGGATACTGTGCGCCTGCTCTCCGATTCCGGCCGTGAACACCAGGGCATCGAACCCGCCCATCGCCGCTGCCAGGGCACCGATCGAACGCACCGTGCGATGCACGAACAGATCAATGGCAAACTTCGCTTCAGCAGACGAACTGCTTCGCGCCAGCAGCACTTCAAGATCATCGCTGATACCGGAAACACCCAACATGCCAGACTGGAAATAGAGCAAGTCGGAAATCTGTTCAGGCTTCATGCCCTGTTGCAACAGATAGAGCACCACGGCTGGATCGATCGAGCCGGAGCGAGTACCCATGGGTATGCCATCGAGCGGCGTAAAAGTCATGGTCGTGGCAACGCTGCGCCGATTGTCGAGCGCACACAGGCTCACACCGTAGCCCAAATGCGCGACGATCACCTTCCCGGTCGCCGTGACGCCGAGGTATTCCGGCAACTCGCGGGCGATGTATTCATAGGACAGGCCATGAAACCCGTAACTGCGTACCGGCTTGAGCATTGCCGTGTCCGGCAGGGCGAACCGCCGCTCCACCGCGGGGCGTGTGGCGTGAAACGCGGTATCGAAACAACCAACTTGCGGTAGCTCCGGCTTGAGTTCCCGCACCAACCTGACGCCTTGCAGATTGAGCGGCAGATGATTCGGCGCCAGAGGAACCAGCGTATCGAGATAGGCCAGCACTTCGTCGTCGAGCAATACCGGCGCCTGGTAACGCTCTCCGCCGTGCACGATCATGTGGCCGACCAGCGCCAGTTCGGTATCGGTCGACACCTCATCCAGCCAGCGCAACACCACCCGCAGCGCCTGCTCATGATCGACCGCCATGGTGAACTGCTCGAAAACCACTTCGCCTTCGGCATCGTGGATATGCAACTCGCCGGATTCGCCAATACGGGTACATTCCCCGCGATATAAAGGATGGGTGGGATAGGTGGAAGACGGTGCCTCGGAGTCCTCGATCAAAAACAGGGAAAACTTGAGGCTGGAAGCACCACAGTTGACGGTCAACAGTGTTCGTTGAGATCGCACGGAAATCACCTCTCACGCCCTCCAGCCGAAACCATTGACACTCCCGGCCATGACAGGGCTCGAAGGATTATCTCAGAATCCTTGGCCGCCAGACTGTAACCAGGGTGACACTCAAGGCCCGTGTAACTACTCAGCTCTCCACTGAAACGTTACGGCCCGTGAAACACTGTCGAATCCTGTCGCCAGGGCGCCTCTTCAAGCTGTTCGATCGAGTCTATACGAGTGTTCAGATCGTTGAGGATGCCGTTGGCGACGCTGTATACCCAACCATGGACCGACAATTGCGCACCACGTTGCCAGGCATTCTGAACGATGGTCGAGTTACAGACGTTCTTGACCTGTTCAATCACGTTCAGTTCGCAGAGGCGATCCAGCATCGCCTGCCCGTCCAGTTTGTCCAGTTCCTGCGCATGGAAGCGGCTGACATCCTTGATATGGCGCAGCCAGTTGTCGATCAGCCCATGCTGACGGTGTTCGACCGCCGCCTGGATGCCACCACAGCCATAGTGACCGCAAACGATGATATGTCTCACCTTGAGCACATCCACAGCGTACTGGATCACCGACAGGCAGTTCAGGTCGGTATGCACGACCACATTGGCGATGTTGCGATGAACGAAAACATCACCTGGCGTCAGATCGACGATCTGATTGGCTGGCACCCGGCTGTCCGAACAACCAATCCAGAGATATCGGGGTTTTTGCCTCTGTGAAAGCCGGCTGAAAAAGTCCGGCGCTTCGGCTTTCATGCGCTTGGCCCAGGCCCGGTTGCGGGCGATCAGCGACTCGATGTCTGACGACTCGATATCTGACATGGGTTCACCTGCGATCTTCAGAGCGCCGCCACTGCCTGCGAAGCAACAGGGCTCTCACCAGCGGATACAACATCGACAGAAACAGCAACACCATGGCGGACAGCATCTCACCGTTCCAGACCAGCGCGATGACCACCGCGAAACTGACGACCATGGAAACCGTTGCATTGAACACGGCACTACGCAACCCCGAGCGGCGCTGCGCCGGCGAATCGGCGCTGACCAGCACCACCAGCACCGGAACCAGAAAATGCAAGGGTGCGTAAAACGCCACAATAATGAGCCAGACAACCAGATCGTTCATGAATACGCCCTGCTGAAACTCGCGACAGCATACCGTCAATCACAACGGAGACGGAAGCATCGGTTTTCCCGAAAGCCTCCTTCCCCATCCGAAACAAATCGCGTACGCTTCGCCTTCATGTTTTCCTGGTCGAACAATAGGCGGCAACGCACCACCTGGTTGGCGGCCTTGCTGCTGCTGGGTCAGCTGCTGCTGACCATGCACGTCACCCAGCATGCCCTGCAACCCGATCCGGATCATAATTGTGTCATCTGTTCCACTGCCGATGCCGGCGGCCCGGCGCCTGCTGCTGCCGTTACCAGCGGGCTGTCACCCGCCACGGCAGAGACAGCGGTCTGCCTGCCCACCCCACGGATCGCGTCGTTCACCCGCCTCTCTCCCCCCGGTCGTGCGCCCCCCGCACCTGTTTCGCTGACGCTTCACCACGGCTGATCCGACCGCGACCGTCGATGGACGGTGCGCTGTGTGGCATCCGCCAAGCCAATCCTCATCGTCTGCTGCGGCCCGGGCCTCGCTCTGCCCGTGGCCGCTTGCCGACGGCGAAACAACGGGAACACCAACATGAAACCACAATCATTCCGGTCACGCACGATGGTGGCCACGCTCTGCCTGGCGGCGTTCAACAGCGCCCAGGCCGCAGACCCTTTTCCACAACAACGCGACCAGTCACAAACGCCACAACCCTGGCGACAGGAACTGGAAGCACTGAAGAAGCGGGTCGAAGCCGCTGAACACAAGGCTACCGCCGCCCGAAACCTGGCGCGCCAGGCACGCCGGGCCGCGCGGCCACCAAAACGCGCCAATGCCTTCAACCCTGCCATCAGTCTGATCCTCAATGGCGCTTTCAGCAGCTACTCGCGTCCAGCGGAGGATTACGCGCTGCCCGGTTTTGCCCTCGGACCGGAAGCCGGGCTGGAACCGGAAGGATTGTCGCTGGGTGAATCCGAAATCACGCTGGCTGCCAATACCGATCCCTGGTGGCGCGGCCAGTTGACGCTGTCGCTGGGCAACGATCACGGTGAAACGACCACCGA
>CAZTJP010000195.1:0-4607 GCA_964613895.1 uncultured Thiotrichales bacterium
TGTTGGTGGCGCACAACGCCATTCCGGAGGGCGCTGTAGGTGTGGCGCGTCGTTTGCACATGCCGCCTTCGGAGATTGGTCGCATTGCGCAGCGTGCCGGCGTGCGCCAGTTGGTGTTGTCGCATTTCATGAACAGGACGTTGGGGCGGGAAGCCCAGACCCGCGCGGTGATCCGCCGGACCTATGTCGGGCCGCTGTTTTTTGCCAGGGATCTTGATCGCTTTCCCCTCATGTTGGATGGGTGGCGCAGGCCTGGAGTAACCTCGTTACGAGACCCGGTGAGAAATGTGGGTTGCCCATAGTCGTTCAAGTGTGTGAACAGGTTCACATTATCGCTGCGATACTCTTGGCAAAAGCGATCGATGTCCCCAATTACCGTAAACGGGATTTGAACCACTTAACGGTTTGAATGTCCACGGTGCGTCAATATGTTGACGTTCAATTTTGATAGTTAACAGGAGGTACCGACAATGATCGATAAACTGATGGGACTGGGACTGATTCTGTTTTCAGTCGCTATGATCCAGCTCTGATTTCTGTCGCTGGACATTCCGGAGGAACCATGTTCTTGCCGGGGTTCAGTTTCATGCTCCGGTACGGACAGGGTGCCGGAATCACGATTCAAGGGGCGCGTTGGCGCCCCTTTTCATTATGGGTCAATTGAAGGCTTCACCGGGCTTGACGCCGAGGGCTTTGAGGATTTTGGCCAGTGGGCAAAATCCGGTAAAGGCCGATTGCAGCAGGTTGAGTCCCACGAAGCCTGTCAGCCACAGCCAGTTTTGGCTTTGTCCGAACAGCAAGACCATGGATACGGTGATCAGGATGACCAGGCCGGCGAATGCCAGCACCATTCTATCGATACTCATAACACTTTACTCCGTCAGATGAATGTTGTTGCCCGGCATGCTCAGGCCGTTATCGGGCCGGTCGGAAGCAGTCACCGGCGCTCGGGTGGCACATAATCCCGTTCCTTTTCGCCGATATAGAGTTGTCTCGGCCGGCCAATGCGCGATTCGGGATCTTCCCACATCTCGTTCCAGTGTGACATCCAGCCGACGGTTCGCGCCAACGCGAAGATGACCGTGAACATCGACAGCGGAATGCCCATTGCGCTCAGAATGATGCCGGAATAGAAGTCCACATTCGGATACAGGTTGCGTTCGATGAAATAATCATCCCTGGCGACGATTTCTTCCAGCTTCAGCGCGGTTTCGAACAGCGGCATGTTCCTGGAATCCAGCTTGTCGAGCAATTCGTGGCAGGTTTTGCGAATGATGGCGGCGCGGGGGTCATAGCTCTTGTAGATCCGGTGTCCGAACCCCATCAGCCGGAAGCGGTCATTCTTGTCCTTGGCGCGGTCGACGTATTTTTGCAGGTTGCCGGATTCGGTGATTTCCTGGAGCATACGGATGGCCGCCTCATTGGCGCCGCCATGGGCAGGTCCCCACAGCGATGCGATGCCGGCGGAGATGGCAGCGAACGGGTTGGCTTCGGAGCTGCCGGTCAGCCGTACGGTCGATGTGGAGGCATTCTGTTCATGGTCGGCATGGAGGATAAGGATCAGATCCAGCGCCTTGACGAACATCGGATCGGGTTCGTAATCCTCGGTGGGAGTGGCGAACATCATGCGCAGGAAGTTTTCGGTATAGCTCAAGCTGCTGCGCGGATAGATGAACCGGAAGCCGGTGGAATATCGGTAACTCCAGGCGGCGATGGTCGGCATTTTGGCGATCAGCCGGTGCGCGGCAAGCAAGCGGGATTCGCGATCGTGCACCGATGACGATTCGGGATAGAATGCGGACAAGGCGCCGACCACGCCGACCATGATCGCCATCGGGTGCGCATCGTGACGGAAGCCGCCGAAGAAGCCGCGCATGGCCTCGTGCAGCAGGGCATGTTCCTTGATGCTGCTTTCAAACTGCGTGAATTCCTCCTGGGTCGGCAGTTCGCCGTTCAGCAGCAGGTAGCAGACTTCCAGATAGCTGCTTTTCTCCGCCAGTTGCTCGATGGGATAGCCTCGATAGCGCAAAATGCCTTTCTCGCCATCGATATAGGTGATGGCCGAACTGCAACTGGCGGTCGACATGTAACCCGGATCGTAGGTGTAGTATCCCAGTGCCTTGCTGAGGGCGCGCACATCGAGCGCGGGGTGGCCGTAGGTGCCGACGTGAACAGGCAATTCCACCTGTTTGCCCGTCTCGTTGTCGGTAAGCGTTACGGTGCGTTGTTGTTGAGTCACGTACAGCCTCCTCGAGATTATATTGTTGCGAGCAACCACTCGGCTGATACCCTGTTTTGCGCCAACTCTGCGTTGGAAGTGCCTGATTTACACTTGTAAACTGCGCGCTGCGCCTTGATTTGGCGCAAAACGAGGGCAATCTGAGCAGTCGTCTGGCTTATGCTGAATAGTTACCGGTGCGATATGGTAGCACAGCGCCCGGCAGGGCCAGAGCGCCCCGATGGCAGGCAAAGAGCAGCGACATGTTTCTGAAATGAGTTCACCAGTCGATCCCGGGCAGCCTTTGGAAGCGGGCTTGCGTCACCGACAGCTGATCGTGGTTTCGGGTGCGCGGGAATGGGCCGTACAACAGTCGAAAGCCTTGGTCGATGACACCGCTCTGTGGCTGGGAACGGCGGGGCCGGACGAGGCAGATTCGCTGCCTTGGCATCACCAGACCGGGTTGCGAAAGCAACTGGGCGCTACGCTCGGGGATGTCGTTTTCGATGCTTACGGTGGTTTCGACCCCGATCTGTTCGCGTTGGTTGCCGGCGCCATTGGCGGTGGGGCGCGGCTGGTGTTGCTGGCGCCGCTGGATGATTGGGCGGGCGGCAGCCGTTTCCTGCGCCGACTGGCCTGCAAGTTGCACGATGATCCGCAGGTGGTGCGGCTGGATGCGGCAATGAGCGATTTCAGCGTGCCGCCGCGTCCGGCTGCGGTGATGCCTGCGCCGTCCAGCAGTACCGGCTTTCCGTATGGCGCCATCAGTGCCGATCAGGCGGAGGCGGTGGCGCGGATTTTCAGAGTGGTGGAAGGGCATCGACGGCGGCCTTTGGTGTTGCTTGCCGACCGGGGCCGGGGCAAGTCATCAGCATTGGGGTTGGCGGCCAGCGAGCTGATTCGGCGTGGTCGCGACCGGATTGTGGTCACTGCGCCGCGGCGAACGGCGGTGGATGCGGTGTTTCAGCGGCTTGCAGACGTTGGTTTGGACGGCGCCGTGACCTTCCTGCCGCCAGATCGGTTGTTGACCGGGGATGCGGGCGCGGCGGCATTGTTTGTCGATGAGGCGGCGGCGATCCCGCTCGATATACTGCGTGGCTTGCTGGCGCGCCATGCGCGTATGGTGTTTTCGACCACGGTGCATGGTTATGAAGGCAGCGGGCGTGGTTTTGTGCTGCGTTTTCGCGATGTGCTCGATCAGTATGCCCCGGGTTGGCATCAGTTCGAGCTGTCCACGCCGGTTCGCTGGGCCGATGGTGATCCGTTGGAAAGATTTGTGTTCGATGCCTTGTTGCTCAAGGCGGAGCCGGCGGCAGTGGGCCAGGGTACCGTGCTGGCGGATGAGGCATGGGAGGTGCTGCGGTTGGATCGTGAGCGTCTGGTTCAGGATGAGACGCGTTTGAGTGCGCTGTTCGGCTTGCTGGTGGCGGCGCACTACCGGACGACGCCGGGTGATCTCGAGCGTTTGCTGGATCAGCCGTCGCTGGAGATCCACGTGGTGATGCGTGATGGCGCGATACTGGCCACGGTGCTGACGGTGTTGGAGGGCGGGCTGGATGGGGATCTGGGCCTGGAGGTTCGCCTGGGACGAAGGCGGTTGCGAGGGCATTTGGCGCCGCAGGCGTTGATTGCGCATTTGGGTTTGGAGCAGGCTGCGGGGCTGCGGTGCCGACGGGTGGTGAGGATTGCGACACATCCCCGTTTGCGGCGGCGTGGCCTTGCGCGGGCATTGCTCTCTACAGTGGCGGAGCGGGCGCAGCTCGAAGGGATCGATTATCTGGCTGCCAGTTTTGGCGCACCGGTTGGGTTGCTGCGGTTCTGGCGGGCGAATGGTTATCTGCCTGTGCGGTTCGGGGTACGGCGCAATGCTGCCAGCGGTTTGCACTCCGCGCTGGTGATGCGGCCGGTGAGTACGATCGGGTACGATCTTTTCGATCAGGCCCGGTGGCGGTTCGCCGAGGCTTTGCCATTGTGGCTGGCGGATCCGTTGCGGGATCTCGATCCGGCGGTGGCCGTTGAGTTGTTTCATGGCCTTGCGGACATTCCGGATGCGGTGCCACGGTTGAGCGCCGCAGACCTCGAGGCACTGCGGGAGTTTGCTGATTCCGATCGTTCATTGCTGGCAACGTTACCGGCGTTGCAGCGGTTGACGCGGGTGAGGTTGGCGCAGGGCCGGGGCGGGCCGGCGCTGGAGAATTTGCTGATGAAGCTGTTGCAGCATCGTGATCTGGCAACCATTGCCCGCTACCGGGGCTGGGAGGGGAAGGCCGCTGCCCTAGAGGCTTTGCGTTCCGCAGTCGAGACCCTACTATCCAACTAGCCTGTTTCCCTCAGGCTTCGAGGAGCTCGGGGTCAGGCTTGCGTTATTGCGTTATTGGCGTTCTTCCGA
>CAZTJP010000196.1:0-4582 GCA_964613895.1 uncultured Thiotrichales bacterium
GCTTTGGGTTGGTTGGCGTTATTGCGTTCATACGTCGTTTACGGGTGCCGCAAGTACACCTTTGTGGCTCGATGGTTGCTTCCTTGCGGTAGGTTCGACCGGTTGGCTTTGATTGGTCGTGGTTCTTTGGTGGGTGATATGAATCGGGGGGGCCATTGTGAGACACTATTCGCTTCTTAGGTTGACGTTGGTTTGCTCGTGTTGGGTTTGAAGGTGGTTGTGGTCTCTGGGACTCGGGTTTTCAGTGTGGTGCGTGCTGTTTTTGGTGATGGGCGTTTGCTGATGTTGCTGTTGGCGGCGTCACTGGCAGGGTGCGTGGCGGCGCCGTCACGGCCACGGCCTTTGCCGGAGCCTCCGCCTCCGCCACCACCGCCAGCCAGGCCGGTGCCACCGGTTCAACCGGCGCCGCAACCACAGGTGGTGACGCGGCCGTTGCCGATGCCGACGCCGCAGGCGCCCGAGCCATTGCCGCAGGCGCCACCTGTGATTGGAGCGCCAGCTGGTGCGGAGCCGGCGGAGGGGCAAGCGTCAGCTGTGCCGGAGTCGCCACCGTCGCCGGTGCTGGTGAGTTTGCTGACGCAGTCGCGGCAGGCGGCGGGCAGGGGTGAGTTGGCGCGGGCAGCGGAGTTGATCGAGCGCGGTTTGCGAATCGAGCCGGATAATGCGCGTTTGTGGTCGCGGTTGGCGCAGATTCGGCTGGAGCAGGGGCGTTTCAGTCAGGCGGAGTCGTTGGCGCGCAAGTCGAATCGTTTTGCGCAGGGGCGGGCTGATCTGTTGGAGGCCAATTGGCGTTTGATTGCGCGGGCTCGTTCGCAGCGGGGGGATGAAGCGGGTGCGGAGCAGGCTCGCCAGACCGCTGCGCATTATCAGGCGCGTTAGTCGTTTTCTCGGGAGATGCGGATGTCACGGTTGGTTGAATGAGTTCGGCGATCGAGACATTTCTGGGTGCTGAGGGGGGACTGGCGGCACAGGTCGAAGGGTTTGCGCCACGCCGCGGTCAGATCGAGATGGCGGAAGCGGTGGCGCGGGCGATTCGTCAGCGTTCGACGTTGGTGGCGGAAGCGGGTACCGGCACGGGCAAGACGTTTGCCTATCTGACGCCGGCCATGCTGTCGGACGGCAAGACGATTGTGTCGACCGGCACGCGGCATCTTCAGGATCAGTTGTTCAACAAGGATTTGCCGGTATTGCTCAAGGCGATGCAGTCTGGGCTGAATTGTGCCTTGCTCAAGGGTCGTGCCAATTATCTTTGCCCGTATCGGCTGGAGCAGGCCTTGCAGGATTCGCGTGTGCAGGGACATCCGTATTTTCGGCTGTTGCGCAAGCTGGATGACTGGCGGCATTTCACCAACAGTGGCGACCGGGTCGAGTTTTCCGCAATGCCGGAGGATCATCCGTTGTGGCCGCGGGTGACTTCGACCACGGACAATTGTCTCGGTCAGGAATGTCCGCGTTATAACGAGTGTTTTGTGGCGCGGGCGCGGCGCGAGGCGCAAGAGGCGGATTTGGTGGTCATCAACCACCATTTGTTTTTTGCCGATCTGGCACTGCGTGAAAACGGGTTTGGTGAGCTGTTGCCGGTGGCGGATACGGTGATTCTCGATGAGGCACATCAATTGCCCGCGACGGCGACGCGTTTCTTCGGCGACCGGTTGAGCAGCCGCCGGTTGCTGGATTTGTGCAAGGATGCGCTGGCCGAGGCGCGTACCGAGGCGCCGGATATGCCCGATCTGTTCGATGCGGCCGACCGTTTGCCGACGGCGGTGGCGCGATTCCGGCAGGCGTTGGTCGATCATGAGGGTCGGACACTGTGGTTGCCGCTGCTGAAGCAGGCGCCGATTCGCGAGTCGGTGGCGGATTTGTCGCGGACGCTGGCGGATTTCAGCGAGGTGCTGGAGCTGGCGGCGGAGCGCAGCCAGGGCCTGGAGGCGTGCTGGAACCGCGCCGTGGCGTTGCAGCAGATGCTGGTCGATCTGAATGAGCCGCATGATGACCGCGTGCAGTGGTGTGAAACCAGTCAGCAAGGGTTTGCGTTGCACAGCACGCCGCTGGATGTTGCCGATCTGTTTCATCAACATATCGAGCGACTCGAGTCGGCCTGGATCCTGACGTCGGCGACGTTGGCGGTGGGCAATGATTTTTCTCATTTTGCCGCCGGCCTGGGGATCGAGCAGGCGGAATTCGGTCAATGGGAGAGTCCGTTCGATTTTGCCGCCAATACCCTGATGCTGTTGCCGGAGGATTTGCCGTTGCCCAGTGACCGGCGCTATTTCCACGCGATCACACAGCGGTTGCTGCCGCTCATCGAGGACAATCCCGGTGGTACGTTTTTCCTTTTCACCAGTTACCGGGCGCTGGGTCTGGTGCGCGATCTGCTCGAAGGAAAGACGCGCAAGCCCTTGTTCGTGCAGGGCGATGCGCCCCGGCATCTGTTGTTGCAACAGTTTCGTGACAGCGGTTCCGGAGTCTTGCTCGCCACCAGCAGTTTCTGGGAAGGGGTGGATGTCCGTGGTGAGGCGCTGTCCTGCGTGATCATCGACAAGTTGCCATTCTCGCCGCCGGGCGATCCGGTGGTCGAGGCGCGGCTCAACCAGTTGCGCGCCGAGCACAAGAATCCGTTCATGGAATACCAGGTGCCACAGGCTGTCATTGCGCTCAAGCAGGGGGTTGGTCGTCTGATTCGTGATTTCGATGACCGGGGGTTGGTGGTGCTCTGTGACCCGCGTTTGCGCACCAAGCACTATGGCCAGCGGTTTCTCGACAGTCTGCCACCGTTTCCGCGCACCACGGATGTCGAAGCCGCCCGGCAGTTCCTCGTCAATGGAGTCCCAGCATGAAAATCGTCGCGATCGAAACCTCGACCGAAGCCTGTTCCGTGGCGCTCAACCTCGACGGGGAAATTCACCGTTGTGATGAGTATGCAGCGCGAACGCATACCGAACGGGTGCTGCCGATGCTTCATGCCCTGTTGGAACAGACCGGCACACGTCTGACGGATATGGATGCGCTGGCCTTTGGCCGTGGGCCGGGATCGTTCACGGGTGTACGGATTGCCACTGCTACCGCGCAGGGACTGGCGCTGGGGGCGGGGCTGCCGGTGGTTCCCGTTTCCACCCTGGCGGCGCTGGCACAGCGCGCCATCGACGAACGGAGCGCCGAGTCGGTGCTGGCCGCGATCGATGCGCGGATGGAGGAGGTTTACTGGGGCGTTTTCGGTCGGGACGAGCAGGGATTGGCGGCGCTGCGTGGCCAAGAGGTGGTGGTCCCGCCTGACAAGATCGAGCCGCCACCGGCGTTGACGGGCGCTGTCGTGGCTGCCGGTTCAGGATGGCAGCGCTACGCTGCTGCGCTCGAGCAGCGGCTGGCGGGTGTGTCGTTGGTCACCGCCGCGGCGCTTTTGCCGGATGCCGCTTCGGTGAGCAGACTGGCCGCCCATGAGCTGGCGGCGGGCCATGTTGTCGATCCCGATCAGGCTCTGCCGGTCTATCTGCGCGACCGGGTAACGCATCAGCGTCACTGACCAGTCGCAGCTATCCTTGGTTGCCTGCCTTGCGTTGCTGTGCCTCGATGGCCCAGTCGATATGCTCCCGCACCATGTCACTGGCGTCGGCGCGGCGTTCGGTCAGTGCCTGAATGATTTCCGGTGCATGGCGGGCATTGCCCAGCGCGACGGCGATATTGCGCTGCCAGCCGTCGAAACCGATGCGGCGAATAGCCGAGCCTTCCATGCGTGACAAAAACTCGTCCCGCTGCCACCGGAACAGCGTGAGCAGGTTGGCCGCATCGAGTCCGTGCCGGGGTGAGAAGTCGGGGATTTCGGCCTGTTGCGCGAAGCGGTTCCATGGACAGACCAGCTGGCAGTCGTCACAGCCGTAGATGCGGTTGCCGATCAGCGGGCGCAATTCGACCGGAATGGCGCCGCGCAGTTCGATGGTGAGATAGGAGATGCAGCGGCGCGCATCCAGCTCGTAAGGCGCGACGATGGCGCGGGTCGGACAGATGTCGATGCAGGCGCGGCAGCGGCCACAGTGGTCGCTTTCCACCGGCGGGTCGCAGGGCAGCGGCAGGTCGGTCAGGATCTCGCCGAGAAAGAACCAGGAGCCGGCATGGCGGTTGATGAGGTTGGTGTGTTTACCCATCCAGCCCAGGCCGGCTTTCTGCGCCAGCGGCTTTTCCAGGATCGGGGCGCTGTCGACGAAAACCCGATAGCCATGCGGGCCGGCGACGGTTTCGATCTGTTTGGCCAGCCGTTGCAGGCGTTTGCGCATCAGCTTGTGATAGTCACGCCCGAGCGCATAGCGTGACACATAGGCCAGCCGGTCGTCGTTGAGTACCGACCATTCTTCCCGCCGGTCGTCGGGAAGATAGTGCATGCGAACGCTGATCGCGCGGATGCTGCCGGGCAACAGTTCATCGGGGCGGGCGCGCAATGCGCCATGGCGTTGCATGTAGGCCATTTCGCCGTGATAGCCCTTTTGCAGCCATTCGAGCAGCGCGGGTTCATGGCGCGACAGATCGACATCGGTGATGCCGGCCTGCTGAAAGCCCAGTTCGCGCGCCCAGCGGCGGATCTGTCTGGCCA
>CAZTJP010000197.1:0-4580 GCA_964613895.1 uncultured Thiotrichales bacterium
GAAAGGGTCGACTTTGGGTACGCATCCCTACTGCAGAGGCGGATTCTGACAACCACTCGGCAGGCGGGGGTCAGGCTTGCGTTATTGCGTTTTGACCTTCTTCTGACCTCCGCGATCCGGGGCGTGGATACGTCACTGTGAGCCTGACGGCAGCTTCCCTGCGGCCGACGCCCAAGAACGCCCGATTGGCTACCGGAGCGCTCCGAAATAGCCCTATAGCCGGGGATGCCCTCACCGTGCCACATTGGGTGGTAGCAATCCGGGATTGGCTCATCGCGTGCGGGTGCAGGCTTCTATCCGTGCATGACGCCCGGCTGCAGAGCTGTTCCGTGGTGGCGCCAGTAGCGTGCCGGTGGTTGAAGGTGATCTGATACAATCGAAAGATGCGTGATCATTATTTCGGTATTTCACTGATACGTTTGGGTTTTTCCGCTTGTCGACGATGTAAGGCGGGAGCTGCCTGATGCGCCTTTCTTCGCCGCTGGAAGCACTCGGCTCGGAATATTCGGTGGTGGTGGTAGGCAGTGGTTATGGCGGTGGTGTGGCGGCGTCGCGGCTGGCTCGCGCGGGGGTGTCGGTGTCTGTGCTGGAGCGAGGTGGTGAATGGCCAGCGGCGGGGTTGCCGCATGGAGAGGCGGTGATGGAGCATGTTCATCTGCGTCATGAGGTGGGGGAGGTTCGGGAGTCCGGGGCATCGCAGGGGTTGTTCGATTGTCATCTGGGCAAGGATGTGACGGTGTTGAATGGTTGGGGTTTGGGGGGCGGTTCACTGGTGGGGGGACAGGTGGCGATGGAGCCGGATGCGGAGGTGTTCAGTCAGCCGCTATGGCCGTCGGCACTGGTGGAGGATTTGGAGGGTGGTTTGCGCGAGGGCTTCGAGCGGGCGCGTGCATGGTTGGAGGCCGCGCCTTTCCCGGCCCGCGCTCCAGCTTCGCGGCGCTGGGAGGCGCTGGAGCGTTCGGCGGCGGCGCTGGGGATGCGGGCGGTGGCACCGGAGGTGGCGATCGCGGTGGAGCGTCGTTTGAATGCCTTTGGGCAGCAACAGGCGGCGTGTCAGCGTTGTGGGGACTGCTTGACGGGTTGTCCGGTGGATTCGACCAATACGGTGGCGCGGACGTATCTGCATGATGCCTGGCAGTATGGCGCGGATGTGTTTACCGGCATCGAGGTACGGCGGGTGGAACGGACCTTCGATGGCAAGCGTTGGCGGGTGTATTTTGTGCCAGTGACCAGCGAGCCGGGTTTCCGCGGGCGTGCGGATGAGCAGTTTGTGACGGCGGATTGTGTGGTGCTGGCGGCGGGGACGTTGGGTACGACGGAGATCTTGCTGCGTTCGCGGCAGCATGGCCTGAGTCTGTCGGATCGGTTGGGGCGGCATTTTTCCGGTAATGGCAATCTCGTCGGAGTAGCCTGGAAAGGGGACAGGATGGTTCATTCCGTGGCTGTCGATGTGGCGGATGGTGATGATGCATCGTCACCGGGAGGCCCCGCCTTTGGTGGTGTACTGGATTTGCGTCCGGGACGGGCACTGATGCGGCAGTTGGTGGTTCATGATTTGGCATTGCCCGCCGCGTTGGCAGCACCGGCGGCACTGTCGTTGACTGGTGCGTATCAGGGTGGGGATGGACGGCGTTGGTTGACGGGCCTGGGCAGGCGCATTGCGGAGCGGCTGGCGCGGCAGTGGATGAGTCGGCGGGGGGCATTGGCGCGGACGCAGTTTTTTTTCGCCACGGGGCATGACAGCGCGGCGGGGGAAATTCGGCTGGAAGATGATCGTCTGGTCATCGATTGGCCGGGGTTGCAGGCGGAGTCGGTTTTCGACTCGATCGATGCGGTGTTGGCGCGGGCGGCACGCGCGAATGGTGCGACCTATCGTTCGCGGATTCGCTGGCACGCCCGGCAGTTGTCGCCGATGGTGAGTATGCATCCACTGGGTGGCTGTGTGATGGCGGAGTGCGCGGAAGATGGCGTCACCAATCATCGGGGCGAGGTGTTCTGTGGCCAGACGGGTACGGCGGTTCATGAGGGTTTGCTGGTGGCCGATGGTTCGCTGATACCGATGTCTTTGGGGGTTGGGCCGATGTTGACGATCACCGCGCTGGCGGAAAGGAATATACGGCTGTTTGCCCGCTCCCGAGGGTGGACGATCGATGAAGCGCCGCCAGTCTATGGTGTGCGGCTGGAACGTGCATCTCCCCGAGTTTGCATGCCGCAGCGTCTGAGCGGTTTTTGGTTGCCCGAATCGGGCGCTGAGGCGGATTGTGAGCTGGCTGCGGAGACGGGGCGTGATCATGGTTACATGATCGAGGCGAACTGGGTCGTCGAGGTTGCGCAACTGGCAACGCCCGAGCCGGAGATGCGTTTTACGGGGCAGGTCATTGCGCCGGCGCTGTCGGCTGAGCCATTGTCGTTGGTGGCGGGAGAGATTTCGCGTGAGTCGGCTGAGGATGGCATCGCGGCATTCATCTATCGGGGGATGTTGAATGATGGGCACGGTGGCAAGTGGTTGTTCGAGGGCCATCGGCTGGTCTGTCAGCAGCCGGATGAACGTGCCTGGACCGGAGGGGCGCGAATGCCGTTTACCATTCGCCCGGCTGATTCGGCGGCAGAGGCGGGGAATGGGGTGATGGAGATCGATCCCGGCGAGCTGGTGCGTGAACTGGCGGGGATGAGTGTTTTCGGTGCTGCGACTGCCCGGGAACGATTGGGTTATCTGGCGCGTGCCGGCCGACTGATGTTTGGTGAACTGGCATCGGTCTATGGACGGATCGAGGGTGATGGTCGGTTCGGCGGGCAGCCGCCCCGCTATCGTCGTGCGCTGCGGGTGTCACCGCCAGCTGTCCACTATCTGGCTTGTGACGATCATACGTTGCGCTTGCAACATTTTTCGGGTGGCTCGCGCGGTGTCGTGTTGTTGCTGCATCGGCCCTCGGCTTCCGATCGGCTGTTCACGCTGGATACGGTGCATACCAATCTGGTCGAGTTTCTCTGTCGGGAGGGGTTCGATGTGTGGGTGCTCGGTATGGCGGGTGTTGGTACGACTGCGGCGCCGCAATGGCTGGCGGGTTATCGTCGGGCGTTGAACTGGCTGCGTCGTGCTGCTGGTGTTTCACGACCGTCGGTTGTCGCCGATGGAGAGGCGGCGGCGATGGCTCTGGGCTGTGTGGATGGGGAGGTGGCACTGATGGTGGCGGTGGGCATGAACAGTTTGTTGATGAATGACGGGATGCATCCGATGGACCGGCCCTTTTATTATATGGATGGGAACCTCAATGCCGCGACGCGTGCCAGCCTGGACGGTCTGTTGTCGGAAAGCTTGTTACCCACCAAGGCTTTCGAGCCAATGACCTGGGAGCGGCTACAATCGGCCTGGCCATCGATGCCTGTAGCGTTCATTGTTGGCGCTGAACATCCGAGGCTGGGGATCGGCACGGCACGGGCGGTTCTGACGCAGCGGATGAGCGAGGCGGCTGATCGGGGTTGGCGCTATCATTGGCTGCCAGGTTATGGCGATGTCGATTGCCTGGTCGGTCGGCATGCAGAGATGGATGTTTATACAGTTATCCTTCAGGCGCTGGATGCCGGCGGATGACGCATGTTTGCCGATTGTCTCCGGACAGTCGATATGGATAGAACAAAGAGGCAGGGATTTTCATGAAGGCTTTTTTTCTGTTGTTGATGCTTGTGTTGGCAAGCCCGGTTTCGTTTGCTCACAAGGCGGGTGTCACGGATACCAGCGTGCAGGTGGGACATTCAGGGGTTTTGTTGGTATTCACCGTGCCCCAGTCGTTGCTGGAAAAGGTGGGAGCGGTCGATGATCCGTCGCGCAAATCGCTGGTGCGAGGGGCGTTCGAAGTCCGCAACAACCAGCAGCCATGTCGGCTGGCACCGGTGCGGCAGCGCTCACTCGAGGATATCGGTTCCTGGCAGTTTGGTCTGCTGTTTCACTGCGATGCCGAAATCGACAAGCTGTCGATCGATTATCGTTTGTTCACTGAAGGTTTTCCGAATCACCAGAATTTTGTTCGTCTGCTGGTTGCCGGGGAGCATTCGGGGGACACTTTCGATGCGCACCATCGCCATGTCGAGTTTCCGGTGGCATTCATGCTCAAGGTGTGGGGCAAGCAGTTGCCGGACAAGGATTTCGAGTTCAAGGATGAGCCAGGTCAGCCGTTTTTCAAGGCGTTGCGCCAGGCAGCAGGTTATTTTCCGCTCGGTATTCGCCACATCCTGACCGGTGCTGATCATATTCTGTTTCTGGTTGGTTTATTGTTGTTGCCGCTCCGTTTTCGTGAATTGGCGGCGCTGATCACGGCATTTACGCTGGCGCATTCAATGACATTGGCGTTGTCGGTACTCAATATCGTGGTGCTGCCGGCACGCTTCGTCGAATCGATGATTGCGTTGAGCATCGTCTATGTTGCGGTAGAGAATCTTTGGGAATTACGCCGGTATCATGCCGGTGAGCCATTTGTGACGCCGTGGCGGCGCCGGTTGGCGATTGCGTTTGGCTTTGGCCTGATTCATGGTTTCGGTTTTTCTTACATCTTGCGGGAAATCGGGCTTGGCAGTGAGTTGCC
>CAZTJP010000198.1:0-4525 GCA_964613895.1 uncultured Thiotrichales bacterium
AAAGCTTGCGCTACGTCAAAGAAAAATCTCTCCAGTGCTGAGGAACGAGAGGTTTTTCAAAGTCACACGGCAGCGATTGTGTGAAGATGGCGTGATGCAGGTTTCGGCATGGATGTCGAAACAATAGCGCAGCAGGAATACTTCATTACCAAATGAATGAGCCGGGCAAGGCTCAGCAGGGCTGAACAATGATGGATACTTCAAGAAATGCCTCTTCGGACAGCGGCGTTTGTCATAACCATTGTCAATTGGGTCGAGAATTGATTTCAGGCGGGCTGCTCGCTGGTGGCGTCTTCTGGATCATCGCTTCCCTGGTCTTCTTTGCCGCTGAAATGACCGGGGTGAGTGAAGTGGGTATCCCGGTTACCAGCCCCTTTCTTGGTTTTCTGGCCAGTTTTACGGCGCTGCTGAAAAACGTTGTTGGTGATCTCCCGGGTTACAGGATGATTCTGGCACTTGCAGGCGCCACCATGCTGATCCAGTCGAGAGCATTGAGCAGCATGATGCCACATCCCCTGACACTGATTCTGTCTGGTTTGGTGGGGCTGGCGGTTCAGATCTACAACGGATTGGGTGGTGTACTCATTGGCTCGGTCTTGTTTTCAGCGCTCATCGTAGCGGGCATGGTTCTGTCCATCGTCTGGATCCGTGGCGAAAAGAAAGACCGTAACCCGGTTTTCGTCGATTCTGACGGGCGGCATTTCATTCGCCAGAAGGCGCCGTCGAAGCCTCCGGAGGCCATGGGGTTGTTCTCCAGTGCGCGGCCCGCTTCCACGGTGGATGACAGCGATCATGAGCAAGGCGAGGGTGAGTCGGTTGTGACATCGCCAGCGGTGGAGGTCAGCAGCTTGCGAGGTGTTGGTGGTGATCTGGAAAAGCTGGATCCAGAATTACCTCCGATGCCTGATACCAGGGCAGACAATGTGGCCGAATTTCCGTTGTCGAAGCAGGCTGGAGTTCGGTTGGCACATATCGGACAGGGCGAGTCTGAGCACCACGCAGCAGAGGTGCCTGAGCCGGTGATCGATCGCACGCAGGAGATTGAGCAGCCTGTTTTCGCTGATGTGGATGAGGTGGATACGGTTCTGACCGAGGAAATCTCGATAGACAGCGAGGTTCCCGAGCTCGAGAAAACGATGGTGATCGAGCGCCCCGATTTTCTTGATGAGCCTCGGCCGTAAGGTTCTGGCTGCCAGAAAACCCATCGTTGGGTGTTCATCCAACCTCCGCATCTTGGCTGTCACCAGCCGTTCCGGATCGCCGTGAATACATCCCTGTTGACGGGGTCAGGCTTGCGTTATTGCGTTTTGGCGTTTTTTCGAGCCCCGCATCCTGGCAGCCACCGTCCGTTTCCGTCCGTTTTACGGACTGTCGCGAATACATCCTTGTCGGCTCGATAGCAGCTGCCCACCGGGCTGCTCCAGGGTGGCTGATAGATCGATGGGGCGCAGAGCGCCCCATCGATGTCAGGTTGTTCATTTTTGGTATCTTACAAATTCTGGAGAAGCGGTTGGGAATCCCGCATAATCATCTGAAGTATTTATTGGGGATCGGGTTGTGGGTCTCTGTTTGGTCAGGGGATTTCTTCGTATCCTGTGGGCTGGAATGAGTTTTTGGCCTGCTCTGTCGGTTTTCTCTGATTGTTTAGCGCTGACACCCGGGCCGAAATGAACAAGGAGATTGTTGCGTGTTTTTATCTGTTAACAAGTTTCTGGTACTGGCGGCGCTTTTGGTGGCGGCCACACAATCAGCTGCGGAGACGCAGCCGCATCGCTATTTCGGGTTGTTCGGTGGGGATGCACGCATTCGCCCCGGAGAAGGTGGCCGTGGTACTACCAACAACCTCAATTTCAAGCTCGGGTACGAGTATGGGCGTTTCTGGGGCGCCGAAGTGCATTTGGGCAAGGATTACTCACGCGACCAATCGGTTGGCGCGGACGGCGTGCAGTATGGGGCTGCCATGCTCAGAGGCAACCTGCCTTTCGATCGAGTGAATGTCTATGGTCTGTTGGGTCTGGCGTCTGTGAGCGCGGATGTTGCGAACATCGATGGGTCTTATACCAACGGCGCCGCGGGTGTTGGTATCGAGCTGTATGGCAGCAGGAATACGGCAGTTGCATTCGAGTTCGTTCAGTATGGTTTTGATGACCGTTACAGTACGGCCAGCCTTGGCGTGATTCACCATTTCGATTGGCCGCATTTCAGGTAGTTTGGGCTGTATATCGGAGTCATTCCGGGCAGGTGAGAAGTATCGTTCGTTTCTGCCGATATACGATATAGAAGATACGAAGCAGCTATTCAGTAGCAGAAAAAGAACTGATAATAAATAAAAGAACTGATAATAAATAATAAGGGAGAAATTAGCATGGCTCGTTCAAGGGAACTGACCTCCAGATTCCGTCTGCATCACTTTTTTCATCTGATTTTTTTGCTGTTGCTGGTCGGGGCCGGTGCGTCCGGTTGCAAATCGAGCATTACACAAGCGCTGGACCAACGTGCGGCTGATGCGGGCGCATCAGTATCGGGAAGCGGTTCATCCGGTGGGGCGAGCAATACAGGTAACGGTTCCAGCAGTGGCTCCGGTAGCAACGGTTCTCAAGGGGGCGCATCGGAAACCAAGTCGACTCTGGCATTGCTGGCGGATCGCTTGCAGCTCAAATCGGGGGGTAGCGATTCGGTACGGATCGTCGCCAATGTTAGGGATGCCAATAATGTCGTCAGCGAGGGCTCGGCAGTCACGTTTTCTGCTTCGTCGGGTGCTTTGAAAATCGAGAACAGCGTGACTGATTCCACCGGTAATGCAGTGGCCACGCTCAGCGCGCCATTCGATGCGACACCACGCCAGATCAAGGTTACGGTCAAGGCACCGGGCGCAAGCGCTGACCTCGATATTGCCGTGGTAGGCACGAAGCTCGAAATCTCCGGTCCGCAGAATGCCATATCCGCGGGTCAGACCGCCGAGCTGGAAATCAAGCTGCAAGCGGGTGATGGCGCACCGTTAAAAAATGTGCCGGTGAGTATCCGTTCAGCATTGGGTAATGCGCTTTCGCAGTCGGTCGTGGTCACTGATGATCTGGGCCAGGCGTCGGTCACGGTCACCGATTCGTCTGGGCGCGATGATACCGTCACTGCAACGGCATTGAATGGATTGGTGAGCGGGCAGTTTGCGCTGAAGGTTTCTCAAAGCAACTCGCTGACCTTCCAGTCGCTTTCTCAGAACACCGAGGTGATCCTGAACACACCAGAGGAACTGCGTGTCTTGCTGATCCGCAATAATGTTCCGGCAGCAGGTGAAACGGTTCAGTTCTTCACCAATCGGGGTGTTTTCGATAATGACAAACCCAATGTGTCGGCAGTCACTGACAGTGACGGGATTGCACGGGTGGCGATTCATTCGAACCAGGCCGGCGGGGCCACCATTACCGCACGGACAGGCAGTGAATCGGCGACTGCCACGCTGGAGTTTGTTGCCGATGCGCCAGCGGTTCTCAAACTGGATGCCTCGCCGAGCACGGTTGCCTATGGGCAGAACAGTCAGTTGACAGCGATCGTTCGCGATGCCAATGACAATCTGGTCAAGAATGCCGAAGTGATCTTTCATGTGGAGTCTGATATCACCACGGGTGGTTTGAAAAATGCCGGTAGTGTCAAAACCAACAGTCTCGGGCGGGCAACGGCCGTCTACCAGGCAGGTTTCAGCCCATCGGGGCAGGATGGCGTCAAGATCAGGGCGTACGTCGCCGGCAATGACAGCATTTCGGCCACAACCAATGTCACGGTTGATCCCACCAATGTACGTTTGATCATCGGTACCGGCAATGAGATGTTCGAACCCAATCCCACACAGTATGAGCAGCCGATGATCGTTCAGGTATCCGATGATGGCGCGCCGGTCGCCGGTGCGGATGTCACCATTCTGGCTTATCCGGTCGACTACCGGAAAGGCTACTGGGAGGCCTACGACTCCGACCTCGATGGCAAGCTGGATGCCTGGCGACCGCGTTATACAGTCGTGTGTGCTGCTGAAGACGTGAATCGCAACGGTGAACTCGATACCGGGGAAGACCGTAATGGCGATCATCAACTGACGCCTTCGGCGGTGGCCACCGTCGTCAACTCGGTGGTGACCACGGACAAGAACGGTTTTGCCGAGTTCAAGATCGTGTATCCCCAGAATCATGCGATGTGGTTCAATCTCGAACTGGTGGCACGCACCACTCAGGCCAGTGGCGAGGCATACGCAATGACCCGGCTGGTTCCGCCAGCGATCGCATCGGATACCAACAAGATCGATCAGGCGCCTCCCGGTGGCAGTCCCTTTGGTCAGGGTGGAAGCTGCAACGATACGTTTTAACCCGCATTTCTCACAGGATCGCGTAGCGAGGCCGCTCAAGGTGGTGTGATGACTGGCGTTCGCGACCGAGGGCCGCGCAGGCGTAGTTGACACTACGTCGAGCTGCCCGACCGAGCGAACGCCAGTCAGCGCGCCGCATTGGGCGGCCGCAGCCGTGACTCTGTGAGAAAT
>CAZTJP010000199.1:0-4508 GCA_964613895.1 uncultured Thiotrichales bacterium
GTCAACCCGTTCCAGACGATCGAGCGTCGCGACGTGGGATTGACGCTCAAGGTGAAACCACAGATCAGCGAGGGTGACGAGATTCATCTCGATATCGAGCAGGAATCGTCATCGCTGGCCTCGACCAGTGTCTCCACCACCGATGTCGTCACCAACAAGCGCAAGATCAAGACCAGTGTACTTGCAGACAACGGCCAGGTGATCGTGCTGGGTGGGCTGACGGATGACAATTTCCGCGACAGCAAGGACAAGGTGCCGGTGCTGGGCGACATTCCGCTGGTGGGCAAGTTGTTCCAGTTCAACAGCACCAAAAAGGTCAAGCAGACATTGATGGTGTTCATTCATCCGGTGATCCTGCGTGACACTGCTACCGCCGATAAGTACACCCGCGCCAAATATGGATTCTTCCGCTCGCGGCAACTGGATGCGGATATCGTCAATCGCGGGCTGATCAAGGATTCGGCCGGATTGATTCCCGATCTGGATGACCTGATCACCCAGATGCCAGGTGATGGCGGCGCCCTGATTCCTCAACTCCCGGCGGACGCGCCCTAGGCCGATGAGCAGCGAGCCGTTGCAGCCATCCCTGCGGTTTCCGCAACCTTCCTACGGCTTCGCCAAGCGCCATGAAGTGCTGGTCGGCGAGAGCCCTGAGGGCGAGGTGGTGGCGCGTTTCAAGCCACCGCTCAAACCGGATGTGATTGCCGAGGTGCGGCGCTTCGTGGGCGCGCCGATCCGCCTGGAAGCGGTCAACGATGAAGTGTTCAATCAGACGCTGGCGCAGCTCTATGACCAGACGGGCGGCGATGCGCAGGCGATGGTCCAGGATCTGGGCGAGGATCTGGATCTCGACCAGGTGGCCGAGTCGCTGGCCGAGACACAGGATCTGCTCGAGTCGGAGGACGATGCGCCGATCATCCGGCTGATCAACGCCATTCTGACCCAGGCGATCAAGGAAGGCGCTTCCGATATTCATTTCGAGCCGTTCGAGAGCCGGCTGGCCGTGCGTTTGCGCGTCGATGGCATCCTGCGCGAGATCCTTCAGCCGCCCAAGGAGCTGACGCCGTTGATCGTTTCCCGGCTCAAGGTCATGGCCAAACTCGATATCTCCGAGAAGCGCCTGCCGCAGGATGGCCGGATCACGCGCTCGATCGGCGGCCATGTGATCGACATGCGGGTATCGACCCTGCCATCCGGCAGCAATGAGCGGGTAGTGCTGCGGTTGCTGGATCGGCAGGCAGGCCGGCTGTCGCTGGATCAGCTGGGGATGTCACAGGAAACCCTGGAACTGATCAACGAGACACTGAAAAAACCCCACGGGATTTTTCTCGTCACCGGCCCGACCGGTTCGGGCAAGACCACCACGCTGTACGCGGCTTTGAGCCAGTTGAACAGCCGCAGCCGCAATATCCTCACCGTCGAGGACCCGGTGGAATACTACATCGACGGTATTGGCCAGACACAGGTCAACACCAAGGTGGACATGAGCTTTGCGCGTGGTTTGCGGGCGATTCTGCGGCAGGATCCCGATGTGGTGATGGTCGGTGAGATTCGTGACCTGGAGACAGCCGAGATCGCGGTACAGGCCAGTCTGACCGGGCATCTGGTGTTCTCCACGCTGCATACCAACACCGCCGTCGGCGCGGTGACCCGGTTGAGGGACATGGGTGTGGAACCATTTCTGCTGTCATCGACCCTGCTCGGCGTGCTGGCGCAACGGCTGGTGCGGCGCTTGTGTCCGCATTGCAAGGAGCCGCATGAGGCGACGGATATCGAAATCGAACGGCTCAAGCTGCCGGCATCGCCGCGCCCGGTCATCTATTCCGCCAAGGGCTGTTCGGAATGCAACCACCTGGGTTACCTTGGGCGCTCGGGCATTTACGAACTGGTGCTGGTGGATGAAGAAATGCAGCGAATGATCCACGATGGCGCCGGTGAACATGAGTTGAACGCCGTGGCGCGCAAGAAGACCAAGAGTATCCGCAGCGACGGCATTGCCAAGATTCTGCAAGGCATTACCTCGATCGAGGAAGTCATGCGCGTCACACGGGAATACTGATCGGCGATGCCAGCATTCGAATACAGGGCGCTGAACGCCCGCGGCAAGGAAGAAAAGGGCATTCTCGAAGGCGATTCCGCCAAGGGCATCCGTCAGCAACTGCGTGAAAAGCAGCTGACGCCGCTGGAAGTCAGCGAGATCAAGGAAGGCGCGGCCCGTGGCGGCGCCATGTTGACCTCGCGCACCCGGCTCAAGTCTATCGACCTGGCCTTGGTGACCCGCCAGCTGGCAACCCTGTTGCAGGCCGGCACGCCGCTGGAAGAAGCGCTGGCCGCGATTGCCAACCAGTCGGGCAAGAAAGTGGTTGAACGCACCATGCTGGGCGTGCGTGGCAAGGTGGTCGAAGGCTATTCATTCGCCGACAGTCTGGGCCAGTTTCCGGCCGCGTTTCCGGAACTGTACCGCGCCACGGTCGCCGCCGGCGAAAACTCGGGGCATCTCGACAAGGTGCTGGATCGGCTCGCCGAATACACCGAGAACTATCAGGCGATCCAGCAGAAAATGACCACCGCGCTGATCTATCCGGTGCTGTTGACAGGCATCGCGATACTGGTGGTGGCTGGCTTGCTGGGCTATGTGGTGCCCCAGATCGTTGGCGTATTCGAAAACCTGGGCCAGGAATTGCCAGCGTTGACCAAGATGCTGATCGCCGTCAGTGATTTCGTCAAGGCAACCGGGATCTATGTCGTCATTCTGCTGGCCGTGTTGGCACTGGTTTTTTCGCGTCTCTATAAACGCAAAGGTTTCCGGCGGCGTGTCGATCGCGCCCTGCTGCGGCTGCCGGTGTTCGGCAAGCTGATTCGCGGCAAGAATACCGCCGCATTCACCCGCACGTTGAGCATTCTGTTCAGCAGTGGCGTGTCGATTCTGGAAGCGTTGCAGAATGCGGCCCAGGTCGTATCGAATCTGCCGATGCGCGAAGCGATCGAGGAAACGATCGTGCGGGTGCGTGAAGGTGCCAGCCTGAGTGGCTCGTTACAGCGTTCAGGGCTGTTTCCACCAATGGTGATGCACCTGATCGCCAGTGGCGAGAGCACCGGCCGGTTGGGCGAGATGCTGGAACGCGCGGCCGAGCAGCAGGAAAGTGAAACTTCATCGACGATCACGGCGGCGATCAGCCTGTTCGAACCCGCCTTGATCCTGACGATGGGCATCACCGTGCTGATCATCGTGCTGGCGATTCTGCTGCCGATATTCGAATTGAACCAGATGGTGGGTTGAAACTGGATCGAGGCGCGGCCACGCGCCGCAGACAGGGAGAAGGTTATGAAAAAGATTGCGGTATTCGTGGGTACGCGCCCGGAAGGCATCAAGATGGCGCCGGTCATCAAGGCATTGCAGCAGGCGGAAGACTTCGAGCCAGTGGTGATCTCCACAGGCCAGCACCGGGAAATGCTCGATCAGGTGGTCGAAATTTTCGATCTGCAGGTGGACGAAGACCTGGCCGTGATGCTGCCCAACCAGACTTTGGCGACACTGACCGCGCGGCTGATGGAAAAGATCGATGCCACGCTGCAAAGCTACCAGCCCGATATGGCGCTGGTGCAGGGCGACACCACCACCGTTTTGACCGCCGCGCTGGCCTGCTTCTATCGCCGAATTCCGCTGGGGCACGTCGAGGCCGGACTGCGCACCGGTAATCTCCAGTCACCGTTCCCCGAGGAGGCCAACCGCCGTCTCGCCGGCGTACTGGCCAATCTGCATTTTGCGCCTACCCGCGTCTCACGCGACAACTTGCTCGCGGAGCATGTCGATCCCGCCTCCGTGGTGGTCACCGGCAATACCGTCATCGATGCGTTATTGCTCGAACTCAGCCATCAGAACAGCGAGGATGGCGCCATTCGCCGCCAGATCGACGGTTCACTGTCGCAGTGGTTGCCAAACGACTGGCGCCAGCGGCCCTATGTGCTGGTGACCGGCCATCGGCGCGAAAACTTTGGCGAAGGATTTTTGCAAATCTGCCAGGCACTCTCGACGCTGGCGCGCCGCTTTCCCGATCACCGCTTCATCTATCCGGTGCATCTCAACCCCAATGTCCAGCAGCCGGTCAACGAGATTCTCTCAGGCATCGACAATGTATTGCTGATTCCGCCCCAGGGCTATCGGAATTTCGTGGCATTGATGGCCGGTGCACGGATGATTCTCACCGATTCGGGCGGTGTCCAGGAGGAGGCACCTTCTCTGGGCAAACCGGTGTTGGTGATGCGTGACACCACGGAACGCCCCGAAGGCGTCGATGCCGGCACTGTGAAACTGGTTGGCGCCAGCGCCGAGCGGATCGTTGAGGAAACCACCCGCTTGCTGACGGATGAGCAGGCCTACAGTGAGATGGCGAACGCGCGCAATCCCTATGGTGACGGCACGGCAGCGCAACAAATCGTTAGCGCCATTCGGGCGTGGTTTGCGAAATAGGGTCGGCTACGACGCTTCGATCACACCATTCTTTAGC
>CAZTJP010000200.1:0-4507 GCA_964613895.1 uncultured Thiotrichales bacterium
CAGCCCATGACCTCCAGCCAACCGGTCTTGCTGCAAACCCGGCAGCCTTCGCCGCCACACATGACGCACTGGATATCCACTTCCGCCGAAGGTTCGGTGAACGGAAAATAGGAAGGCCGGAAACGGGTGCTGAGCGCATCGTCCTCGAAGAACGCCTTGAGAAACTGATCCAGCATGCCCTTGAGATGGCCGAAGGTCACATCCCGATCGACCAACAATCCTTCGACCTGATGGAACATCGGCGTGTGGGTCAGATCCGAGTCACAGCGGTAGACACGTCCCGGCGCGATGATCCGCAACGGTGGCGCCTGCTCACTCATGACCCGCACCTGCACCGGCGAGGTATGCGTTCTCAGCAACCGGCCATCGCCAAAATAGAAGGTATCGTGCATCGCGCGGGCAGGATGATGCGCCGGAATATTGAGCGCGACGAAATTGTGGTAGTCGTCCTCGATCTCGGGACCTTGGGCGACCTCGAACCCGACTTCGGACAGCAGGGTCACGATCCGGTCGATGGTCAGTGTCACCGGATGCAGACCGGCAGCGGCACCCTTGCGGCCTGGCAAGGTCACATCCACCGCCTCGCGCGCCAACCGTTCGTGCAGCGCCTGCTCTTCCAGCACAGCCTTGCGTGTCTGCAATTCGGCGGCCAACGCCTGCTTGGCGCGGTTGATGGCCTGCCCCGCCGCGGGACGTTCATCCGCAGGCAGACTGCCGAGTGCTTTGAGCCGTTCGGTGAGCAGGCCTTTCTTGCCCAGATACTGGACTCTCAACGCTTCCAGCGCAGCGATATCCGTCGCCTGGGCAATCGACTGTTTCGCCTCAGCCAACAAGGTTTCCAGCGCGACATCAGCGGTCATCAGGAAGTCCGGACAGGTTCTTCAGGGAAAGGGCACGGCGCACGGCCGCACCCCGATTGCATATCAGGCCAGCGCGCCTTTCGCCTTTTCAGCGATCTTGCCAAAGGCCTCGATATCGTGCACAGCCAGATCCGCCAGCATCTTGCGGTCGATCTCGATGCCGGCCTTGTTCAAGCCATCGATCAGGCGGCTGTAGGAGAGATCATACATCCGCGCCGCTGCATTGATGCGGGTGATCCACAACCGGCGGAACTGCCGCTTGCGCTGGCGGCGATCGCGATAGGCATATTGCCCCGCCTTGGTGACTGCCTGTTTGGCGACCCGGTACACACGGCTGCGGGCTCCATAATAGCCTTTGGCCTTTTTTAATACTTTTTTGTGTCGGGCGCGGGCGGTAACGCCTCTTTTCACTCTTGGCATGGTTTATTCCTCGGAGAACTTCGATTAACTGTAGGGAAGCATCTGCCGCACTGCCGCGGTATCACAAGCGGCGATGGTCGCCGGCCTGCGCAACTGGCGCATGCGCTTGGTGCTCTTCTTGGTCAAAATGTGGTTGCGAAAGCTTTGCTTGCGCTTGAACCCGCCTGAAGCGGTTCGGCGAAAACGCTTTGCGGCGCCACGGTTGGTCTTCATCTTGGGCATTGTCTACTCCAATCTCATCTGAAATCTTGCAGCCTCACGGCTGAGCCTCTGTTGTGTGGCAGCTACTTGCCTTTCTTCGGCGCCAGCAGCATCACCATCTGCCGGCCTTCCATCTTCGGCCGCTGCTCCACCACGGCGATATCGGCAAGCTCGGCTTCGATCCGGTCGAGCATCTCGGCGCCCAACTCCTTGTGCGCCATTTCGCGGCCACGAAAGCGAATGGTGACCTTGCCCCGATTGCCTTCGTTGAGAAACCGCGTGAGATTCCTCATCTTGATCTTGAAATCGCCGACATCGGTGCCTGGCCGGAATTTCACTTCCTTGACCTGCACTTGCTTCTGTTTCTTGCGCGAGGCCTGCTTTTTCTTGCTCTCCTCGAACTGAAACTTGCCGTAGTCCATGACCCGGCAAACCGGTGGATCGGCATTCGGTACGATCTCAACGAGCTGCAACCCCGCATCCTTGGCTACCTGGAGCGCCTCGTCGAGCGGTACGACGCCATGATTGTTTCCTTCCGCATCAATCAGCCTGACTTCTCTGGCCGTGATGTCACCGTCGACACGATGCCGTTTTTTTACTGCGATTTTTCAACCCTCCAAATTAACTAACCCGGCTCTTCCCCAACGGAAAGATCCGGGCTGGAAATACGCGCTGTCACTTCAGCGGCAAGCCGCTCCGCCAGCGCATCGACCGACATGACGCCGAGATCCTCGCCAGTGCGCGTGCGCACCGCCACTGATCCGGATTCGACCTCCTTGTCTCCCGCAACCAGGAGATAAGGGACGCGCTGCAAAGTGTGCTCGCGGATTTTAAAACCAATCTTCTCATTTCTCAAGTCGGCAGAAGCCCGGAACCCGCGGTTTTTCAGGGTATTCGCCACTTCGGCGACATAATCCGCCTGGCGATCGGTGATGTTCATGACCACCACCTGTCGCGGCGCCAGCCACAATGGAAACTTACCGGCGTAATGTTCGATCAGAATACCGATGAAACGCTCGAACGACCCCAGAATGGCACGATGCAACATCACCGGCGTCTGCCGCGAACCATCTTCGGCGACGTACTGTGCATCGAGCCGGCCCGGCATGGAGAAATCCACCTGAATGGTGCCGCACTGCCACACCCGGTCGAGACAATCGCGCAGTGAAAACTCGATCTTGGGGCCGTAGAACGCGCCCTCGCCTGGCAGTTCTTCCCAAGGCAACCCCTTGCTGTCGAGCGCATCGGCCAGTGCCTTTTCAGCCTTGTCCCACACTTCGTCACTACCGACCCGCTTCTCGGGGCGGGTCGATAGCCGGTAGATAATATCCGTAAAACCAAAGGCTTGGTAAACATCGTGCAGAAAATCGATGAAGTTCGAGACTTCCGACTGAATCTGATCCTCGGTGCAGAAGATATGCGCATCGTCCTGCGTGAAACCGCGTACGCGCATCAGGCCATGCAGCGCGCCGGAAGGCTCGTTGCGGTGACAGGAACCAAATTCCGCCAGCCGTAATGGCAGATCGCGATAACTCTTCAACCCCTGGTTGAACACCTGGATATGGCAAGGGCAGTTCATCGGCTTGATCGCAAACGCCCGGCCTTCGACCTCGACGGTGAACATATCGTCACCGAACTTGTCGGCATGCCCGGAGCGCTGCCACAGCGAGAAATCCACCACCTGGGGCGTATTGATCTCGCGATAACCCCGCTTGCGCTGTTCCTCACGCATGAAATCCTGAATCAGGTGGTAGATCGTCCAGCCATCGGCATGCCAGAACACCATCCCCGGCGCTTCGTCCTGGATATGAAAAAAATCCAGCTGCTTGCCGATCCGGCGATGATCACGCTTCTCGGCCTCCTCGAGTCGGTGCAGATACGCCTTGAGCTGCTTCTTGTCCGGCCAGGCGGTGCCATAGATCCGCTGCAGCATCTCATTGCTGGAATCACCCCGCCAATAGGCACCCGCCACCTTGGTCAGTTTGAACGCCGTACCCAGCTTGCCGGTCGATGGCAGATGCGGACCCCGACAGACATCGAACCAGTCCCCCTGACGATAGATGCTCAGTTCCTCGCCCTCGGGAATGATTTCGTCGATGATCTCCACCTTGTAGGTTTCACCCAGGTCGGCGAAAGTCTTTTTCGCTGTCTCGCGATCCCAGACCTCTCGCTCGATCGGCAGATCGCGTTTGACGATTTCACGCATCCGCTGCTCGATCTTCTCCAGATCCTCCGGCGTGAACGGCTCGTCGCGCGCAAAATCGTAATAGAACCCGTTCTCGATTGCCGGCCCGATCGTCACCTGCGTCCCCGGATACAGCTCCTGCACCGCCTGCGCCATCACATGCGCGGCATCGTGACGCATCAACTCGAGCGCTTCCTCATCCCTGGCGGTGACGATGCTCACAGCAGCATCCTGTTCGATCCGGTAACTGGCATCCACCAGCCGGTCATCGACCTTGCCGGCCAGCGTTGCACGTGCCAGACCCGGGCCGATCGAAGCCGCGACTTCCATGACCGTGACAGGATGATCGAAGGATTTGACAGAACCGTCGGGGAGCGTGATATCAGGCATCGGAATCTATCCTTTATGTTCAGTGGTGACCACTACCACAGGCCACATGTATCCGGTTTTCAGGGGCCAGCAACAACAAGGGCGCCACAGGGCGCCCCGTCGAAAAACTGGTAGGCGCGATTGGATTCGAACCAACGACCCCCACCATGTCAAGGTGGTGCTCTAACCAACTGAGCTACGCGCCTGTGCAGAGCGCGAACAATAGCGTAATCCCGGGCGGATGGCAAGGTGCCCGCCACCAAAGACTAAAAGCTCATAACCATATGATTTCAAATAACATTCCGGATCGCACAACCAGCTCATCTGCGCCCATGCCGGCGAGATATCCACCCAATGCGTCGAAGCGCTGAAATCGTGCAGCAACCTCTGGCGGCTCTCCATGGATAGATTATTGCGCGCCACCAGAGGAAATCACCCGGTTCAGGACTCATCCACAAGCAACACTTCCAAC
>CAZTJP010000201.1:0-4500 GCA_964613895.1 uncultured Thiotrichales bacterium
GACTCTGTGAGAAATGCGGGCTACCTTTCAGTCCGGTGACGCGGTAAGCTGTTGTCTTACTGTGCAACGTTTCGTCCAATGCCACGACCCAACCGCCGGGCGCCCGGCATACCGTCATCGCCTTCCATTCGTCGTTCCTCTGGTCTGCGCCGGTTGTTACCCTTGGTGTTGCTGGCGGCGTTCGCGCTGCTGATTGCCCGCGATCAGTTTCAGCCGGTGGATGATTTCTTCCAGTCGTGGCTGCGTCCCGATGCGTTCAGCGCCATCCAACAATGCCGCCAGGCCGCGCTGGCGAAAGCGCACCGGCCGGATTTGGCCCGCCTGATCGAATATGGCCGGGCGCAACCCACCCAGGCGGGCTGGTTCATCGACCGGATACTGGTCGGCGAGATGCGGCCCGGTACGGATGAGCAGCGCTTTCGGGTGAGCTGCCATGTCGATGCCGAAGGCCGGCTGGCGAATGTCTTTGCCAAACCCGAGTTATCCGATGCCAACGGTGCGGCAGGGCGCTGGCCCTTCGATTCGTCGGACGATGCCGGTCACTGATGCCGGCAGCGAGGTCTGGGGCTGGCGCACGATCCTCGATCTGGCGTTACGGCATCGGCGCGAGCTGGTGGTTGCCAACCTGGTGGCGATCGCCGCGGTGCTGGCGAGCATTCCCATCCCGTTGCTGATGCCCCTGCTGGTCGATGAGGTGCTGTTGCACAAGCCGGGCGTGGTGGTCGGCGCGATCGACCGTCTGTTCCCGCCAGCCTGGCATGGGCCGGTGTTGTACATCGGCTTCACCCTGATCGTGGTGCTGTTGCTGCGACTGACCACCTTGCTGCTGAATGTCTGGCAGAACCGTGAATTCACGCTGATCGCCAAGGATGTGAGCTGGCGGCTGCGCAGCCGCTTGCTGGCGCATTTGCAGCGGGTCTCGATGGCCGAGTTCGAAACCCTCGGCACCGGCGCGGTTGCTTCGCATCTGGTCACCGATGTCAATGTCATCGACGAGTTCATCGGCGCGGCGGTCAGCCGTTTTCTGGTGGCGGCGCTGACGTTGCTGGGCATCAGTGCCGTGCTGCTGTGGATGCACTGGAAGCTGGCGCTGCTGATCATCTTCGTCAACCCCTTCGTGGTGTATCTGACGGTGCGCATGGGGAACAAGGTCAAGTCGCTGAAAAAGCGGGAGAATTCCGCCTTCGAAGCGTTCCAGCAATCACTCACCGAAACGCTCGACGCGATGCAGCAGATCCGTGCCAGCAACCGCGGGCGCTACTTTCTCGGCAAGGTGGACGACAAGGCGCGCGAGGTGCGTGAACACGCGGGCGCATTCTCGTGGAAGAGTGATGCTGCCTCGCGGCTGTCGTTCTTCATCTTTCTCGGCGGTTTCGAGATCTTTCGCGCGGTCGCGATGCTGATGGTGCTGTTCTCCGGCCTCACCATCGGCAAGATGATGGCGGTGTTCGGCTATCTCTGGTTCATGATGACGCCGGTACAGGAAGTGCTCAATATCCAGTACGCCTGGTTTGGTGCCCGCGCCGCGCTGGGCCGACTCAACCAGTTGCTGGGGTTGCGGCCGGAGCCTCGCTATCCGCATCTGGTCGATCCCTTCGCTGGCAAACAGACCGTGGCCGTGTCGGTGCGTGATCTGAGCTTTGCCTACCGGCCCGACGGCCCCAGGGTGCTCGATGGCGTCGATCTGGAGATCGAGGCCGGTGGCCGGGTGGCGCTGGTGGGCGCCAGTGGCGGCGGCAAATCCACGCTGGCGCAGGTATTGATCGGCCTCTATCCGCCGGATGCCGGCCAGGTTTGTTTCGACGGCGTGCCGCACGACCGCATCGGCCTCGATGTGATTCGCGAAAATGTTGCAACCGTGCTGCAAAATCCGGCATTGTTCAACGCCAGCGTGCGGATGAACCTGACCATGGGCCGCGCGATCGACGATGAATCGCTCTGGCGGGCACTGGCAGTTGCCCAGCTCGACGACGTCATCCGTTCCCTGGATCGGCAACTCGACACCGTCGTTGGCCGCCAGGGCGTGCGGCTGTCGGGCGGCCAGCGGCAGCGGCTGGCGATTGCGCGCATGGTGTTGTCCGATCCGCGCGTGGTGGTGCTGGACGAAGCCACTTCTGCGCTCGATACGGTGACCGAGGCGCGCCTGCATGCGGCGTTGGCCGAATTTCTGCACGGTCGCACCACGCTGATCATTGCCCACCGGCTGAGCGCCGTTCGTCAGGCCGACCGGGTGTATGTGTTCGACAATGGCAGGATCATCGAGCAAGGCAGCCACCGGGAGCTGATTCGGCACAATGGTTATTATCAAAAACTCTATGGAACCGCAGACTGATCGACCATGAAAAACGCGTTACAGGAACAATTGCTCAAGGCCGGACTGGCGACGGAAGCACAGATCAGCAAAGCCAACCGGCCGAAGAAACGGCCACAGCGCAAGCCCCGGCGTTCTCCCAAGGCAGCACCCAAACCTGCGCTCGATGCCTCCGGCGAGATCGACCTGAAGGCCGCTTTCGAGGCGCGTCGGGCCGAGGAGCGACGCGAAGCAGCGCGCAAGAAGGCGGAAGCCGCGCAGCGCAAGAAGAACCGTGAGAAGGTCAACCGCCTGATCCAGGAAAACCGGCTCGACAACCGTGATGGCGATGTCGAATACCAGTTCATGGTCGGCTCCACGATCAAGAAGATCTGGGTCACCGCCGAACAACGTCAGGCATTGCTCGACGGCAAGCTGGGCGTGACCTTTCTCGGCGGCCAGCGTTGCCTGATCCCGGTGGAAACCGCGCAGCAGATTCTCGAACTCGACCCCAAAAAAGCCATCAGCCTCGTCGATCCCGATGCCGAACCGGAAGAGGACGAATTCGCCGTGCCGGATGATCTCATCTGGTAATCGATACAGTGGTCATCGATACACTTCCGGTTTTTCTGCAACGCATCGCCGCGCTGCTCGCCGGCGCCTTGCTGGTGACCGCCTTCGCACCGCTGGGGTGGTGGATCTTCGCCTTCATCAGCCCGGCCGTGCTGGTCTTTCTGTGGCTCGACGCAGCGCCACGCCAAGCGGCGCTCAATGGCTATTTCTTTGGGCTGGGGCTGTTTGGGCTGGGAGTTTCCTGGGTCTATAACAGTATCCATGAATTCGGTCATGCGCCGGCACTGTTCGCCGCCGCGCTGACATTGCTGTTCGTGCTGACGATCTCCTGCTACCCGGCGCTGGCCGGCTGGTTGCAGGCCCCGCGGCAACGCCTCAACCGGCGTCTCGGCGTGCGTCTGCTGCTGGTGATGCCCGCTGCCTGGACCCTGGGCGAATGGTTGCGCGGCTGGCTGCTGACCGGCTTCCCGTGGCTGCAACTCGGCTACTCACAGATCGATACGCTGTTCGCCTGGCCGGCGCCGGTTACCGGCGTGCTCGGTGTGAGCTGGCTGGTGATGTTGCTGGTCGGCGCCGGCTATGTCGTCTGGCTCGGCAGGTTCCGCGCCCGCAGCGTCGCGGTGCTGGTCGCTGCCGCTGTGGTGCTCGTATGCCTGCAATCGGCGCGCATCGACTGGACCCGGGCACAAGGCCAGCCGCTGGATGTGGCGCTGATCCAGGGCAATATCGCGCAGGAGGACAAATGGCAGCCGGACTGGTTGATCCCGACGGTGGAACGCTATATCGATCTGACCAAACAAAATCTCACCGCTGATCTGGTGGTCTGGCCGGAAGTGGCCTTGCCAGGTGAGTACGCGTTGTTCAAGGAAACCGTGCTCGAACCGCTGCGCAGTTTTCTGATCTCCCGCCACACCGATCTGGTGTTCGGCGTGCTGCGGCGTTCCGATCGCGGCATGCACAATGCACTGGTCAAGCTCGGCGAGGACACCGAAACCTACTACAAACGGCATCTGGTGCCGTTCGGCGAGTTCATTCCGCTGCGCCGGGAAGCGGCCTGGCTGGGTGATATGGTGGAATTGCCCGCGGCCGATCTGACGCCCGGCTGGCAGGCCAATACCCTCACGGTCAAGGGCTTCCAGGCCGGTGGCTCGATCTGCTATGAGGACGCCTATGGCGCCGAAGTGGCCGAGATGTTGCCCAAGGCCAATCTGCTCATCAATGTCAGCAATGACGCCTGGTTTGGCGACTCCTTCGCGCCGCATCAGCACCTCGAGATTGCCCGCATGCGGGCGCTGGAAACCGGTCGGCCACTGCTGCGCACCACCAATACCGGCATTACCGCCACCATCGACTACCGTGGCCGCATTCGCAAGCGGGCGCCGCAGTTCGAGGTCCATGTGCTCAGGGACACCATCCAGCCCCGCGCCGGGGCGACGCCCTATGTGCATTGGCGCAATCGTTTCATCGTCGCGCTGATGCTCATACTGCTGGCCTTGGGGCTGGCACTGAGCCGGGCGCCGAAAAAAGCACCACCCCGTCATTCCGGCATGACGCCGGAAACCAGCGCCACGGAGGGCAACCCCCGCCGGCAACCCACATCCCTGTGACTGGATCCCCGTCTCCACGGGGATGACGAA
>CAZTJP010000202.1:0-4472 GCA_964613895.1 uncultured Thiotrichales bacterium
CCGACTGAGTGAACGCCGGTCAGCGCGCCGCATTGGGCGGTCGCAGTCGTGATCCTGTGAGAAATTCGGGCTAGAATCCCGCCCCAATGAATGGGCTCAATCCACAACAACAAGCAGCGGTACGGCACTTTGGCAGTCCGTTACTGGTACTGGCTGGTGCTGGTAGCGGCAAGACCCGCACCATCACTGAGAAGATCGCCTGGCTGATCCGGCATCACCAGCTCAAGGCGCGCCAGATCGCAGCCATCACCTTCACCAACAAATCGGCCCGTGAAATGAAAAGCCGGGTTGGCGCCCTGCTGTCGAAAGAAGAGGCGCGTGGACTGCAAGTCTCCACCTTCCACACGCTGGGGCTGAAAATTCTCCGCCAGGAAGTGCGTGCGCTTGGTTTCAAGCCCGGTTTCACCATTCTCGACAGCGAAGACTGTGGCGCGCTGCTGCGCGAGCTGGCCCGCAAGGACAATGTGAGCGACCAGGACGACCCCCGCTGGCGAATCTCGCGTTGGAAAAACGACTTCGTGTCGCCCGAACGTGCGCTGCAACAGGCGCAGGATGCCCGCGAGGAATACGAGGCCCGGTTGTACCAGCGCTATCAGCGCCAGTTGCGTGCCTGCAACGCGGTCGATTTCGATGATCTGATCGCCCTGCCCGTCTCGCTGTTGCGGGAAGATGCCGCGATTCGCGAGAAGTGGCAAAACCGGATTCGCTACCTGCTGATCGACGAATATCAGGACACCAACGCCTGTCAATACCAACTGGTCAAGCTTCTGGCCGGCGTCGAGGGCCGTCTGACCGCTGTCGGCGACGATGACCAATCCATCTACGCCTGGCGCGGCGCGCAGCCGGAAAACCTCGCCCTGCTGGGCAAGGACTATCCCACGCTCGAAGTCATCAAACTGGAACAGAACTATCGTTCGACCAACGAGATCCTGCAAGCCGCCAATGCGCTCATTGCCCATAACCCGCATATTTTCGAAAAACGTCTGTGGAGTACGGTGGGCGAAGGCCCGAAACCCCGCGTGCTGCGTTGCAAGGATGCCGATGATGAAGTGGACAGGATCGTCTCCGAAGTCCTCACGCTGCGATTCAAGGAGCGTGCCCAATACGGCGATTTCGCCATCCTCTACCGCAGCAATCACCAGTCGCGACTGTTCGAACGGAAGCTGCGCGAAAACCATATCGCCTATGACATCAGTGGCGGTACCTCCTTCTTCGAGCGTATCGAAATCAAGGATCTGCTCGCCTATCTGCGGCTGATCGCCAACCCCGAAGACGATGCCGCCTTTTTGCGCATCGTCAATACACCCCGGCGCGGCATTGGCCCGGCGACGCTGGAGAAACTGGGTGAATATGCCAGTGAACGTCAGATCGGCATGGTCGCCGCCAGCCTCGAGATGGGACTCGAATCCCGGCTGGGTGAAACAGCCCGGCTGCGCTTGCAACGCTTTACCGACTGGGTGCGCGAAAAGTCCCTGCGCGTGGCTGAGGCCGATCCGGTCGCCCTGGCGCGCGAGGTGATCCACGACACCGGCTTCGAGGACTGGCTGCGCGAAACCAGCAGTGATCCAAAAATTGCCGAGCGCCGTATAGAGAACCTGGACGAACTGCTGGCGTGGATCAAAAGACTTGCCAAATCCGATGACGATCCCCAGTCTCTCGTCGATGTACTCAATAAAATCATGCTGATGGATATTCTCGAACGGGGAGAAGAAGAAACCAAACGGGATGCCGTACAATTGATGACCCTGCACACCGCCAAGGGGCTGGAATTTCCTTACGTTTTTCTCTGCGGTATGGAAGAAGAACTGCTGCCGCACAAGAACAGCCTCGAGGATGAGGCCGTCGAGGAAGAGCGGCGGCTGGCCTATGTCGGCATCACCCGTGCGCAGAAACGGCTGGCCATGACCTTCGCTGCACGACGCAATAAGTATGGAGAAGTGGTAGACTGCGAACCCAGCCGGTTTCTCGGTGAGATCCCGGAAAACCTGCTCGACTGGAACGACCGCCCCGACGACAGTCTTTCCGCCGCGGAAAGACATGCGCGAGGCCGGTCACATTTGGCGGATATCAAGGCTATGTTGAACTCATGAACAAAAAACAACGCAATCTGTTGCCGGAACAGCTCCAGGTGGATGATCCGGCTATCAACAAAATGCTTCGACGGGCGCGCGTGGTCGATCTGCGGCGCAGGAAGACGGTTTTTCATCGTGGTGACGGCTGCGAGCGCTATCTGCTGGTACTCGAAGGCCAGATCAAAGTGGTACTGTCGTCACCCGCCGGACGGGAGGTTCTGCTCTACCACGTCATGCCTGGTGACTCCTGCGTACTGACGACCTCTTGCCTGCTCGGCGGTGACCATTACCCGGCAACCGGGATTGCGGAAACTCCGGTCACCGCTGTCACCATCGACCAGAAACCGTTCCTCGACACCATGAACGAGTCCGAGGCCTTCCGCCAGTTCGTCTTCGAGAATTTCGGCAAACGGCTCGCCAACATCATCGAACGCATCGAACAGGTCAGCCTGGGCGGCGTCGATGCGCGGATTGCCAGTTGCCTGCTCAAGCAGCCCAAGCCGTCGAACATCAACATGTCGCATCAGGAGATCGCCGCCGAAATCGGCTCCGCGCGCGAAGTGGTCTCCCGCCGGTTGAAAGTGTTCGAGGAAAACGGCTGGCTCAAGCGTGGCCGTTGCTCGATCAAGGTCACGCGCCCGGCGCAGTTGCGCAAGCTGATCAACCAGTAGGACGTGGCTGAAAGGTGACGAAGTCACCGACACCAGTCCGGAGACGCGCCAGACTGTGCGGAAATCGATGATGCCCGCTTCAGGCAGGCACCTTCGATTGTAACCTGTTCAACTGAACAACAGAGGAGTCTCAACCATGACAAAGAACATAGGTAACGCCGAGCGGATCATCCGCGGCATCGTAGGCATCATCTTGATTGCCTTGGTCTTCGTTGGCCCGAAAACTGCTTGGGGTTGGCTGGGGCTGATCCCGCTGGGCACTGCGCTGCTCGGCTGGTGCCCGCCCTATGCGCTGCTGGGCATCAACACCAACAAACACAAAGCCTGACTCGCATTTCGCCCGGGCGATCAGCCCGGCATGATCGTTTCGAAACGGGTCACCAACTCGAAGCCCTCCAGCTCGATGGGGGGCTTTTTGCTGTCCGGGCGCTGCACACCCAGCGTAACAGCAATGCCGGCCTGGCGTGCCGACTTCAACACCGGCAGACTGTCGTCGATCAGCAGGCTCCGGCTCCGATCGTAAGGCTCCACCGCCTCCAGACGATCCCAGAAAACCGGGTCTTCTTTCGGTACACCCAGGTCGTGCGCGCAAACGATCCGGTCGAAATAACCAGACAACTCGGTGACTTCCATCTTCAATGCCAGGCTCTTGCCATGCGCATTGGTCACCAGCACGGAACGCTTGTCCACATCTCGCAACGCCTGCAGAAATGCTTCGACGCCCGCATGTACCGAAATCTTGTGTGCCATCTCGCGTTTGAGCGCCACGATATCCAGTTCCAACGTCCGCGACCAGTGATCGACGCAGTACCAATCGAGCGTTCCTTCGATCTCCCGATAACGAGCATCCAATTCGGCTTCCGCTTCAGCCAGCGACACCCCCTGTGCCTGCGCAAACCGCCTCGGCACATGCTTGAGCCAGAAATGATTATCGAAATGCAGATCCAGCAAAGTGCCGTCCATATCGAGCAGCACGGTATCGACAGCCGCCCAGTCCACCTTGGGTGCACAGGCGTCGGTTCGGGACATCAAGCCACCTGCCGGGCAGTATCCTCGAAGCGCATCGGCTCCAAATCCCATTCGCCACTATCGTTCACCGTCAACACGATGCATGACGGCCCCTTGCCGGTGCGCGTCCGCCCCGCCGCGCCCGGGTTGATCACCCAGGGTGCGGCATCCTGATCGACAACCTGCCGATGGGTGTGACCATAAATCACCAACCTCGCATCAGGCCAGGCATCGCGCAGTGCCTGGTGATCGGGGTGATTGCCAAAGCGATGGCCGTGTTCCACCACAAGCTCACCGCCAGGCAACGCCAGCCGGAAATCCTCCGGCAACCGGGACAATGGCCCACCATTCGGTCGCCAACGGGTTGCAGCATCGTTATTGCCCGCCACCGCAAACACCCGGGGACAAAGCGCCGCCAAATCCTCCAGCACATGGTCACCACAGACATCACCCGCATGGATCACCGCATCGCAGTGCGAAATAACCGCCTCGATCCGGTGATCGACATAACCATGCGTGTCCGACAACACACCAATCTTCAACCGATCGGCGCCAGCTTGCAGATCCGCGCGAGCAGTAGCGCCATCCCGTCTCACCTCAAACCACATGATTCATCTCCCAATCTCCCGCGATATTCGCCAACCCCCCGCCAATGGCGGTCAAGGAGACGTAGAGTACCTTCAGACCACCCGACACGCCAATTTCCTTGCCCGAGTCGAGC
>CAZTJP010000203.1:0-4468 GCA_964613895.1 uncultured Thiotrichales bacterium
ATCAAGCCAACAAGCCCCTTGCAAAACATGTGATTTCTCCTTTGGTAGGTGGTTATTTCTTGCCTTTTCCGTACAGGAATTGGGTGTAGGTAGCCATATCGGTGCTCTGACGCCGCACCAGGTGATCGAGACTGACAATCGCCAGCTCCAGCAGGTTGACGGCAATGTAAGGGCATTGGGTGCGAATGCGCTCGTAGTGAACACGCGACAGGCGCAGCAGCCGGGTAGGTTGGGCGTCAGCCTTCAGACGCACCGAACGGGGTTTTTGATCGAAGAATGACATTTCGCCCAGGATCTCGCCCTTGAGAATCTTGCCAACCTCGATTTCCTCGGCGCCATTGTCGGCCACCAGCGCCACACGACCCTCGATGATGAAGTACAGCGCCTTGCCGACTTCGCCAATATCCGCAATCACTTCACCCTTGTCGCAGACCACTTCCTCGGTAAACTCCAGAAAGCGCTCGATCTCGGCATTGGTCAGTGTCTCCCAGAGTCCTTCTTCCTTCAGAAATGTCTTGAAATCATCGCCTATCGTCATGGGTTTCCCTCCATTGCGGTTATGGCGTATCGTACCGCAAAAGGTTTGTGGCTGGAATTTCGCCAAGGGTCACAGGGATACCTTTTCCAGCCCGGATTGCTCACCGGATGCGGTCTCGCTACGCCACCCGGCAAGAAATTCTGGCTGGCAGATATGAAATAACTCATTACTTTTGGAACCGTCCGACTGTGAACGATGCGCCTGCCGATGCACCGGCTGCCAGCCGGGAAGCCATGAATACCGCTGACCGCGAGGCCCTGCTGACCGCGCTCCGTGAGGCGTTGCCTTCGCAGTGCCTGCTGTTCCGCGACGAGGAATTGCGGCCCTATGAGTGCGATGGTCTGTCGGCTTATCGCCAGCGCCCCGCAGTGGTGGTTTTGCCTGAGAATCTGGAACAGGCGCGCGAGACCTTGCGCATCTGCCGGGCGTTGAAAACGCCAGTCGTGACACGTGGCGCGGGCACCGGGCTGTCTGGCGGCGCATTGCCACTGGCGCAGGGTGTCTTGCTGAGTCTTGCCCGTTTCAACCGCATTCTCGCGATCGATCCGGACAATCTCACCGCCCGGGTTCAGCCGGGGGTACGGAATCTGGCGATCTCCGAAGCGGCGGCGCCCTACGGGCTGTATTATGCGCCGGATCCCTCTTCGCAGATTGCCTGCTCGATTGGCGGCAATGTGGCGGAAAACTCCGGCGGCGTGCATTGCCTCAAATACGGGCTCACCGTTCACAACGTGGCTTCCATCGTCCTGCTCACCATCGATGGTGACCTGGTCACACTGAGTTCGGAAGCGCTGGATGCTCCGGGCTATGACTTGCTGGCCTTGTTGCATGGTTCGGAAGGCATGCTCGGCGTGATCGTCGAGGTGACGGTCAGGCTGTTGCCCCGTCCGCCACGGGTTCAGGTATTGCTGGCGGCATTCGATGATGTCGCCCGGGCCGGGGAAGCGGTGGCGCAGATCATTGGTGCAGGCATTGTACCCGCCGGCCTCGAGATGATGGACAATCCGGCTATTCGGGCTGCCGAAGCGTTTGTCCACGCCGGCTATCCGGTCGATGCCGCGGCTTTGCTGCTGTGTGAGCTGGACGGCTCGAATGAAGAAGTCTCCGAGCAGATCATGCAAGTGCGGCAGTTGATGCTCGAACATGGGGCAGTGGATGTACGTACAGCCGTGGATGCTGACGAGCGGGCACGTCTGTGGGCTGGCCGCAAAGCGGCTTTTCCCGCCGTCGGACGCATTTCACCGGATTATTACTGCATGGATGGCACCATTCCCCGCCGGCGTCTGGCCGCGGTGCTCAAGCGGATCGAGGCGTTGTCACAACGTTACCGGCTGGGTGTCGCCAATGTCTTTCATGCCGGTGATGGCAATCTGCATCCCCTGATTCTCTATGATGCGAACCAGCCAGGAGAACTGGCGCGGGCGGAAGCCTTCGGCACGGAAATTCTCGCTGCCTGTGTCGAAGTGGGCGGCACGGTGACGGGCGAACATGGGGTGGGTGTGGAAAAACTCGATGCCATGTGTCTACAATTTCCTCCGGCTGAACTGGAACAGTTTCACGCCATCAAGGCGGCTTTCGATCCGGATGGGCTGCTCAATCCCGGCAAGGCGGTGCCCACCCTGCATCGTTGCGCCGAATTTGGCGCCATGCATGTACATGCCGGCAAACTGAAATTTCCCGAGTTACCACGATTTTGAGCCACGATCACGACCATACCGAGCGTTTGTGCGAACAGGTGCGTGAAGCCGCGGCGCATGGCCAGACGCTGGAGATCATCGGTAGTGGCAGTAAACGCTTCTATGGCCGGGCAGCGCCGGTGGATGCACAACCACTGTCCGTTGCCGGGCACAGCGGTATCGTCGAATACCACCCCAGTGAACTGGTGGTGACCGCCCGGGCTGGTACACGCCTGGAAGCAGTGGCGTCGTTGCTGGAGCGGGCCGGGCAGCGCCTGCCATTCGAACCGCCGTCATTCGGGCCGGAGTCGACCCTTGGCGGCGTGGTGGCGGCGGGGCTGTCGGGGCCACGGCGGCCCTGGCATGGCGCCGTGCGCGATGCCGTGTTGGGCGTGCGCATGATCAATGGCCGGGGTGAGGCGCTGCGGTTTGGCGGCCAGGTGATGAAAAATGTCGCGGGTTACGATGTCTCACGATTGATGGCTGGCTCACTGGGTACCCTGGGCGTGTTGCTCGAAGTGTCATTGAAGGTTCGTCCCCGGGCGCCGCGCAGCCAGACCGTGGCGCTGGAGGTAACGGCGAAAAAAGGGTTAACCCTGGCGCGGCGCTGGATTCGGCAGTGCTTGCCGGTCACTGGCGCTTGTCACGATGGCGAGCGCATGTGGTTGCGCCTCAGTGGCGGTGATCAGTCGCTCGATGCCGCCATGCGAGTGGTGGGTGGTGAGTCGATCGATGACGGTGATGCCTTTTGGCGTTCAGTATGTAACCTGAATCACCCATTTTTCGATACCGATCTGCCGTTGTGGCGTATTTCAGTGCCTGTCGGCACGCCGGCGCCAGCATTGCCCGGTGATGCTTTCATCGACTGGGCCGGGGCGCTCTACTGGCTGCGCAGTGGCGAGTCCGCCGCCAGCATTCGTGCCCGGGCCGAAACACTGGGTGGTCATGCCACGCTGTTTCGTGGGCATGACGGGCAGGATGAAGTGTTCCATCCATTGCCTGCGCCGTTACTCGCCCTGCATCGCCGCCTCAAGGCTGCACTCGATCCCGAGGGAATTTTCAATCCGGGCCGGTTGTATCAGGATCTGTAACGATGGAAACACGTTTGCTGCCCGAGATTCTGCAACAGCCCGATGGGCCACTGGCCGAGGAGATTCTGCGCGCTTGTGTGCATTGCGGTTTTTGCAATGCCACCTGTCCGACCTATCAGTTGCTGGGTGATGAGCTTGATGGCCCGCGGGGACGGATTTACCAGATCAAGCAATTGCTCGAAGGCGGGCCAGCGACAGAGACGACATTGACGCATCTCGATCGCTGCCTGACTTGCCGGAACTGTGAAACCACCTGTCCTTCCGGCGTACGCTATGCGCGTTTGCTGGATATGGGGCGTCGGCAGTTGGAACGCCGGGTGCGCCGACCATGGTTCGAGCGTCTCAAGCGGGAGGGTTTACGCCGTTTTCTGCTCACGCCCGCCTTGTTCAATACCACGGTACGCCTGGCCAGCGGTCTGCGCGCCATGCTGCCAGACAGTCTGAGACGTCAGTTACCGAAGCCAGGTACGGATAAATCGCGGCCGGAGCAGCGACATGGCCGGCGGATGTTGCTGTTGGAGGGGTGTGTCCAGCCCGCGTTGGCGCCTGAGATCAATGCGGCGACGGCGCGGGTGCTGGACCGTCTGGGTATTTCGTTGGTGTCTGTGCCTCAGGCGGGGTGTTGTGGCGCGGTGTCGTGGCATTTGGGAAAGGAGGCAGAGGGGTTGGCGGCCATGCGGCGCAATATCGATGCCTGGTGGCCGGAGATCGAGGCAGGTGTGGAGGCGATCGTGATCACGGCCAGCGGTTGTGGCGTGATGGTCAAGGAGTATGGGGATTGTCTGGCGCACGACCCCGAGTATGCGGACAAGGCGGCGCGGGTCAGCGCGTTGGCCCGTGATATTGCGGAGGTGGTTGCCGGGGAGGATATCTCGGCCTGGCATCATCGTGAGTCACGTCACATTGCGTTTCATCCGCCGTGTACATTGCAACATGGGCAGCGGCTCGTCGGGGTAGTCGAGGATATATTGAGCCGGATGGGTTTCGAGCTGACGCCGGTGCAGAATGCTCATCTGTGTTGTGGTTCCGCCGGCACGTATTCACTGCTTCAACCTGAGATTGCGGGTCGTCTGCGAGACGACAAGCTGCGCAATCTGCGGGCTGGTGATCCTGAATTGATTGCAACCGCCAATATCGGTTGCCAGACGCATCTTGCTGGTGGC
>CAZTJP010000204.1:0-4467 GCA_964613895.1 uncultured Thiotrichales bacterium
CTTCGTGGTTGCGCATCATGCGGTAGAAGCCGGTCGACAGCAGCGCGTCGATCAGTAGTGAAACACCGCCTACTTGCAGGCAGGGCTGAATGATATCTTCGCCATAGAGCGTGGCCAGTGGCCCCGAGATCAGCAGCAGGATGCCATACAGCACCAGTCCGCGGAGTACCTGAATATTGAAGCAGGCTTGCTGGAAATCACGCTTTTCACCATCCACATGGCGCACGATATTGTCACCGATGCCGACATCGGACAGCAGGGTCAGCGCCATGAATACGGTCGTGACGATAGCGGCGACGCCAAAGTCGTGCGGTGTCAGGAACCAGGCCAGGATGATGTTCGAGAAGAACTTGACGATAATCCCGGTGAATTGAACGACGATAACCGTCGCGCTGTTCCGCAGGATGCCGGATGATTTACGCTTGTTCACATGTACAGGATACCTGAGTTGCTGGTCGGGGGGACTGCCGGCAATGTTAAACCTTGTCAGACTGCGGTTTGATCCTATTTGAGCGACAAAGTTCGAAGCAGCATGTTATCAGGGTGGTTGCTGAATGGAGGCTCGGGCTACAATCCGCCTTTTCGCGCCATGAAAAACTATGAATCAGTACCCTGAGCTGGATTTTGAAGGCATCGAACGCGTTCCACTCGGACAGTTCACCGAAAAGGCCTATCTCGATTACTCCATGTATGTGGTGCTCGACCGGGCATTGCCACATATCGGTGATGGGCTCAAACCGGTACAACGCCGTATTGTGTACGCCATGTCGGAGCTCGGTCTGTCGGCGGCGTCCAAGCACAAGAAATCTGCGCGCACCGTGGGAGATGTACTTGGCAAGTATCACCCGCACGGTGATTCCGCCTGCTATGAAGCGATGGTGTTGATGGCGCAACCCTTTTCTTATCGTTATCCGATCATCGATGGGCAGGGAAACTGGGGTTCGCAGGATGACCCCAAGTCATTTGCGGCGATGCGCTACACCGAGTCACGTCTGACGCCTTACGCCAAGGTGCTGCTCAGTGAACTGGGTCAGGGCACGGTCGACTGGCAACCCAATTTCGATGGCATGCTGCAAGAACCGGTGGTGTTGCCTGCACGCCTGCCCAACGTGCTGCTCAATGGCGGTACAGGCATTGCCGTTGGTATGGCGACCGACATCCCGCCGCACAACCTGCGCGAAGTGGCCGCGGCCTGCGTACGTTTGCTGGAAAAGCCGGGCGCCACCCTGGAGGAAATCTGTGAACTCATTCCCGGGCCGGATTTTCCAACCGAGGCGGAGATCATCACGCCACGCGATGAGATCATCGAAACGTACCGCAAGGGGCAGGGCAGCATCCGCATGCGCGCCGTCTGGACCGAAGAAAACGGCGATATCATCATTACCGCATTGCCACATCAGGTCTCCGGCAGCAAATTGCTCGAGCAGATCGCGGCGCAGATGCAGGCCAAGAAGCTGCCCATGGTCGATGACCTGCGTGACGAGTCCGACCATGAACATCCCACTCGGCTGGTCATTACCCCCCGTTCCAAACGGGTCGACAAGGCGGCGTTGATGTCGCATCTGTTCGCCACCACCGATCTGGAGCGCAGTTACCGGGTCAACTTCAACGTCATTGGTGTCGATGGCCGGCCGCAGGTCAAGCACCTGTTGGCGATGCTCAAGGAATGGCTGGGTTTCCGTATCGAGACGGTGCGTCGGCGATTGCAGTGGCGGCTCGACAAGGTGCTCGACCGGTTGCACTTGCTGGACGGTTTACTGATCGCCTATCTCAATATCGACGAAGTGATTCGTATCATTCGCAGCGAGGATGAACCCCGGCCGGTGCTGATGGCGCGGTTCGGACTGAGCGAGCGGCAGGCCGACTACGTGCTCGATACCAAACTGCGGCAACTGGCGCGGCTGGAGGAGATGAAGATTCGCGCCGAGCAGGAGGAGCTGGCCCGGGAACGTGAAACACTGGAACAACTGCTGGGCTCCGAACGACGGCTGAAGACGCTGGTAAAGAAGGAGATTCAGGAAGACGCAAAGACCCACGGCGATGACCGGCGTTGCCGCATCGTCGAACGCGAAGCCGCCCGGGCGATCGACCCCAATGCCATGGCGCCTGCCGAGCCGCTGACCATCATTCTTTCGAAGCAGGGCTGGATCCGGGCCGCCAAGGGCCATGAGATCGATCCGGTCGGCATGAACTTCAAGGCCGGCGATGAATTCCAAGCGCTGGCACGTGGCCGCAGCAACCAGCCCGTGGTGGTCATCGACTCGACCGGCCGCAGTTACACACTGGCGGCGCACAGTCTGCCGTCGGCGCGCGGGCTGGGCGAGCCGCTCGGTGGACGGTTGACGCCGCCCGATGGTGCTCGTTTCGTGGCCGTGCTGACTGGCAAGCCGGATGATGCCTTTTTGCTGACCACCAGTTTTGGCTATGGTTTCGTATGCCGTTTTGGCGACATGATTTCGCGCGCCAAGGCAGGTAAAGCGCTGCTGACCGTGCCGGAGGGCGCCGAGGTGATGCCGCCGGTCGCGGTCCGCTCATATGAAGATGACTGGATCGTGGCGGCGACCAGCGCGGGTTATATGCTGGTGATCCGTTTGCACGAACTGCCCCGTATGGCGCGCGGCAAAGGCAACAAGATCATCAACATCCCGGCTGCGAAACTCAAATCGGGCGAGGAATCGCTGGCGGCAGTGACGCTGATCCAGCCGGGAGAGAAGTTGACGATTTATGCGGGCAAGCGTCACAAGACCATGCCAGCGGCCGAGGTGGATGAGTACGACGGCCAGCGTGGCAAGCGCGGCCGCAAGTTGCCGCGCGGTTATCAGAAAGTCAGCGGACTGAGCGTCGAGATCAGGTAAAAGCTTGTAACCGTATTTTTCGTAACCTTGAATTCGGCTGCAGGTGGCCTAATACTCAGCGGGAGCAGCCATATTCATTCATAGAGGACATTATGCGAAGAATCATCCTGTTTCTGGCCACCAACCTGGCCGTCATGGTCGTCTTGTCGGTCGTTCTGTACATCATTCAGAGCGTTTTCGGCGTTCGTTTGGGCAACAATGGACAGATGTTGCTGATGGCGGCACTTTTCGGCTTTGCCGGCTCTTTGATATCACTGTTCATGTCGAAGTCCATGGCCAAACGGTCGATGGGCGTGCAACTGATCGAACAGCCCAGCAACGATACTGAGCGCTGGCTGTTGAGTGTCGTTCAGCAAGAAGCCCGCCAGGCAGGTATCGAAATGCCGGAAGTGGGGATCTTCGATTCGCCCGATCCCAATGCCTTTGCCACCGGTTGGAACCGCAATGATGCGCTGGTTGCCGTCAGCACCGGTTTGCTGCGCAGCATGACCCAGGATGAGGTCGAAGCGGTGCTGGGCCATGAAATCAGCCATGTGGCCAATGGCGATATGGTGACCCTGACGCTGATTCAGGGTGTCGTGAACACGTTTGTCTTTTTCTTCTCGATGGTGATCGGCCGGTTTGTCGACCGGGTGATCTTCAAGAACGAAGAGGGCGCGGGCATCGGTTATTTCATCTCGCAGATGCTGGCACAGGTGGTGTTGTCATTCCTCGCCAGCATGATTGTCATGTGGTTCTCACGCTGGCGGGAATTTCGCGCCGATGCTGGTGGCGCCCGACTGGCTGGCCGCGAAAAGATGATCGCTGCCCTTGAGCGGCTGAAATCGGTCCATGAACCGGCCCAGATGCCAGCCGAAATGGCAGCCTTCGGTATCCGTGGTGGCAAAGTGGCGCAGTTGTTCTCCAGTCATCCGCCGCTGGATGACCGGATCGCCGCCCTGCAGCAGGCGCGAGGCTGACCCTGTGAGAAATCCGGGTTAGCCGCCGGGGCCCAGCACGGGTATGACCGAGGCTTCGTACTCGTAGTTGGCGTCTTCATGGAAGAATGGGCCTTGGGCATAGTCGATGCCCAGGTCCTTGAGCTGAAAGAACTGGTTGGCGTTCTGCACCTCGACCGCAATCACACGAATATCGTCTTCATGGGCTTTTTGCGCCAGTGATTGAATGGATCCGGATGCTGCCGGATCATCGTCGATACGCCCCGTCAGGTCGGGATCCAGTGTCAGATAGCGGGGGCGGGTGAACGCCAGTGCCGGAAAGGGATCGGGAAACTCACGGCTTTGTTTGACTGAAAATTCACAACCCAGTGGACGCAGCGATTCGATCAGGGTGCGAGCAGCCTTGAGGTGGTCGACCAGATCCTGCAGGGTGAATTCGATCACCAACTGCGACTGGAATGCCGGTGCATCCTGAATGCGTTGCAGAATCGAATGGAAATGTCTCGCGTTGAACAGGGAATCCTCGGATAGCTGCACGAACAGCTTGGGCTTGGAGACTTTTGGCAGCTGTTGTTCCAGTTCCCGGAACAGATTGTCCATCAGCCATTGGTCCAGGGCCGCGGTCAGCCCCTTGCGGCGAGCGCTGGGCAGAAAAATCTCTTCATCGATATCGC
>CAZTJP010000205.1:0-2283 GCA_964613895.1 uncultured Thiotrichales bacterium
ATTTCGACCTTCTCCGCTTGCAGCTTGCCATCGGGGTGCAGTTTCCCCTTGACCTCGACCAATGTGCCGGGAACCAATTGGGTTGCTGTCCCACCTTCGAAAAGGGTGGCGTTGGTCAACAGCACAGGCTGGCCGTTGACGATCAGTTCGGTCGCTGAAAGTTTGCGGGTCACCACACCTTCGATCTCGCCGTGAATGGGTTTGCCGATGTTGTCGGGCTTCTGCAAACCCGATGACTTGCATGCCACTTGTAGCAGTGTGTCGATGGTGGCGCCAGGCTGGAAGTTGTTGACGCCCTGGAAAGTTGCCTCGACCAGGTCGCCATCTTTCATTCCGGTTCCACAGTCCTTGGGAAGCTTGCCATTGAGCAGGATTTTTTGCGCCCCGATATTGAAAGCGCTGGCAGTGACTTGACTCACCTTGCCGGTCAGTTTCCATTCCTGTCCTTCATCATCCACCTGCAAACGTGTCACCAGCAGCTTGTTATTGTCGCTGAAGCCGGAAATCTCGACGACTTCGCCGACAGTCAGATTGTCTGGCGTCAGGGTCAGGCCACTGCCATCGACCAGCACCGCATCTTTGCGGATGAGCGCTTCCTGATCCAGGACCTTCAGCGGCTGGATGCTGGTAATCGGGCCACGTACCTGGTGCCGGGCATCGAGGGTGACGAGCGTGCCGCGGGTAAAATCGGCATTGGCATTCCTGACCTGATAGGACACCACCAGCCCCAGTCCGTTGAGCTTGAATGTCTGTTCATCCACCTGTTGGCCGTCGATGCGAAGAATGGTATTGGGGCCGACGTCGAATTCATGCGTCCGGTTGATGATAATGCTGCCGAAGCCGGTTACCGTACCGATGCCCGTACCACCGATGCCCTCGTCGGAAAATCCGGTGCCACCAATGCCGGTATCACCGGCGATGGAAGCTGTCTGGTTCGGAACGCCGTTCGTACACCCGCCGAGCCAAACCGCCAGCAGTGAAGAAACAAGCAATGAAGATTTTTCGAACATGGTCTATTCCTCTCGATTCTGCTCAGCGTCATCCACCGCCGGCGCTTTGTAGAAGTAAGCGCCAAAATTGAAGCGTTCCCGTGGACCGGGCCGGTTTTCCGAGGCGCTGCGCAGTTCCAGCGCCAGGGCATTGAGGCGCGACAGGGTTTCCATCGCCAGCTCGGCGGCCTGTTCGCGCAGGGTCTCTACATCATCCTCATGCAGCGCGGGGTAGTGCACGCTGCGCTCGAAATAGGGCTTGTCCGGATCGTCGATGTTGTGCTCGCAGGCAGCAATATGATCATGCAGATTGCGCCCCAGATAATAGAGTTTCTCCTCGAAGCCTTTTTGCGGGATGAAAGCCTCTGTGCGCAAATGAACCCGCCCTTCGTCATCGAGTTTGACCACGCCGATCCGAAGCCACTCATCCAGCAGGGTACGCGGGCGGATGTCTTTGCTGATGGATGAAATCAGTGCATCGAATGAGACGCCGTCACCATTCTTTCGCTGACGGGGGAGGGGAGCGGGCCGTCCTGCATCGTCCAGATAGCGCTTGTCGGTACACCAGCGTGACACGGCTTGCCCGCCGATCGATATATTGGTCGGCACGACGGCCTGCTCCGGCGCCTGATTGCGCAAGCGTTTGATGTCGCGGCGATGGATGCCGGTCAACACATACAGCCGGCTGTCGCTCTGTGGTTTGTTTTCGAGGCGGAAATCCTGCTCCGCCACTTCCACGAACAGTGACTTGAGCAGTTCCGCCATGCTCGGATAGTTGACCTGATGCCGCATGGCCAGCCGCACCACCGGCTTGAGCAGCCGACGCAAGGCAGCCATCAGCACCGGGGTCTGGTCATTCACCGAACTCGTGGTGGGATTTGGCTTGTTCATCAAAGGATGGATCTCGTCGTCATGATTTGTTGCCCATCCGAGGCGTCCAACCGGTCTCCCTTGACTCGTCCGGTATTATAGTCTAGAAATTAGTGCGTGTGCAAATTGCACACGAAACCAAGGGAGTCCATCATGGATCATTTCAGTCTTTTTTACCCGACACTTCGAAATATTCACCGATTTCCCCGCTCCGGTTCGATCATTGCCGCGGCACTATGGGTATTGATGTTGACAGCTTGCGATGGTTCACAACCGACGTCGATATCCTCTGATATATCGGCCAACACCGATCACACGACCAATTCCCAGGGTGATGACGCTTCGCAGCGCCAGGATGGAAACGATGACAATGGCAACAATGACGACGATGACAACGGCGGCGATGATGACAATCATGGCGATG
>CAZTJP010000205.1:2383-4464 GCA_964613895.1 uncultured Thiotrichales bacterium
CGATGGCAACAGCGGTCAGGGCGGCTCGAACAGTCCTGGCGGGAGCCAGGCACGCACCGGTTTCAAGGTTCTGGCCGCCAACGATCTGGGCATGCACTGTGCCGACCGTGATTATCAGATCTTCAGCATCCTGCCGCCGTTCAACGTCGTGCATGCACAGGTGATCGCCACCGGCAGCAAACCCAGGATTCTGTCGAAGGCTGACGTGGATGTGCGCTACCAGGCTGTCGCCAACAGCTCGGATCCGGTTTCCCCCGGTTCCCTCAACACCACCAGCCGCAACCGCCCGGGGGTATTCAAGAGCAATTTCTGGGAGAAACGCAATGGCAAAACCCTCGGCGGGCTGGCCTACGGCGCGCTCTATCCACCCGGTGTATTCGACAGTTTCGAACCCCTCCCGGATGACAAGGGCATTCCGGTTCCGGATGCTTCCCTGCTGCCGGCACTGTCTGCCGGACAACAATCGATGCCGGGGTTCAACAATCCGTTCCACAGCAATACGCCCCAGGACTTCGGCCGTTTCGACAGTGACTTGCATTTCTTCGCCAACTTTCCATTCGGCAAAGTGATCCAGGGCGTCAACTGGTTTGCCGCCGACGGTATTCCACTCTCGCCGGTGGACGACAATGGCGTGGTCAACGCCTATCCCATGATGAAAGTCTCGGCTGCAGACAAGCAGGGTAACCAACCGCTGGCTTCGACGGATATCGTACTGCCCGTTGCTTCAGAAGCCGATTGTCAGAACTGCCATGCCGATCCTGTCGATGCAGGCAACGGCATTGCGGCCACTTTTGCCAGCACGCCATTCGACGTCCTGCGCGCTGCCGATGCACCGGGCCCGGAAAAACTGCTCAATGCCGCCAAGATCAACATCCTGCGCCTGCATGACGCCAAACACGGGCGTCAGTACACCAGCAGTGTGGATGGCAAACCCGCGATCTGTGATCCAGTCAGCGACCCGAACGATCCCGACTGCCTGGCCAACCAGACACCGGTGCAATGTTCCCAATGTCACTATTCGCCAGCGCTCGATCTGGCGCAGGTCGGCCCGATCGACGATACCGGTCAGGGCATCAAGGGACGCCAGCAAACCCGCCACATCAGCATGTCGCGTGCCATGCATGCATTCCATGGCCGGCAGAAGGGCGTCGATGGCAAACCGTTGTTTCCGTCCATGCCATCGCCCGACGATCCGGTTCGTGGTGGCCCAGGGGTCAACGCCTTCGAACGCGAGATACTCGATCAGACCTGTTACCAATGTCACCCGGGCAAACACACCCAATGTCTGCGCGGCGCAATGTTCAATGGTGGCGTGGTCTGTCAGGACTGCCATGGCGGCATGGCGCAGGTGGGTGACGATTTCAGCGCCGGACTGGCTTCCGGTGGCGAGCTGGATCTGAACCGGCGTATTCCCTGGGCCAGCGAGCCGAAGTGTCAGTCTTGTCACACTGGCGATGCGCTGCAACCCAACCACCCCTCGGGCGCGATCGTTTCCGGTGATGGCATCCGGCTGCTGCAGGCCTATATCAAGGGCGATGCCTCCGCTACACCGATCGAATCCCCCGCTTCGCGGTTTGCGGAGAACCAGAGCCTGTACCGCCTCAGTGGCAACGACGACGGTAGCGGCAAGGGTCACCATGGCATCATGTGTGAAGGCTGTCACGGCAGCACGCATGCCATCTGGCCGAACCCCAATCCGAATGCCAATGACAACCTGGCCGCCGAGCAACTTCAAGGGCATGCGGGCCCGATCGTGGAATGTGATACCTGTCACGATAAGGATTCATTGGGCGTCACTCTGGGTGGACCGCACGGCATGCATCCGGTGGGCGGTGGCCGATTCGCCAATGGTGGTCACGAAGCGCTGGCCGAGCGCGATCGCAACGCCTGCCGGGCCTGTCATGGTCGCCGGGGAGAAGGCACCGTGTTGTCACGGGTCAAGCAAGCGCGCAGCTTCGTGATTGGAGAATGCGAAAACGGCAGCCTCTGCCCGGGCGGTGAACGCCACAATTTCAGGGTAACCCTGAAAAAAGGCCAGCAGGTCAGTTGTGACCTCTGCCACACCAATAAGCTCTAGCCCG
>CAZTJP010000206.1:0-4462 GCA_964613895.1 uncultured Thiotrichales bacterium
CCCTGTGAGAAATCCGGGTTAGCGGTCTTCGTAAACCGGACAATGCGGTGTGTAGGGTTTTTCCGCAATGCCCCAGCGTTGCTGCCGTGTGGCGTGGGGGTCGGATTCCAGCCTGCCGGCCTGAATCACCTGCCAGACACTGCGTAGATTGAGTATGGGGCCGTCCTGGTCGTCTATACGGATCGGGCAGCGCTGATCGAGTTCCGCTAACAGCGCCGAATCGATCGTTTCCGGCCGGAATATGGCGCGCAGCAGTTTCAGGGCATGGTTGTGCTCACCGTGGTTGACCATTTGCAGACTCTGCCGTTTGACCTGGTTGAACAGCGCGGCCAGGCGTTGATCCCGGTGGAAAGTGGAGTATTGGTCATATTCGTGCCGGTTCATGCAGCGTCGGTGCTTTTTCTTGTGCAAGATGCGCAGGTAATCAACGCCTTCATCGACGTATTCCCGGCGCTTGCGTGTCAGCGCGCACAGATCGTTGAACAGGCGCCGTGCCTTTTCGGAAACCGTTTCGCGGCGACTGCCGAGGGTATAGGCGAGAATATTGGAAAAGCGCACATAGCTGTAGCCAGCTGCTTTGGCAATCCGGTATTGCTCGGTGGAGAAATCGGGTAACTGGTTCATGGGTTTGTCCAGATCGTCCGGGTTGCGAAAGCGGCGATAGCCATCGCGCCAGGATTTCGTGTCCGTGGGTACGAACAGCGGGAAGGTGTGTTGCAGGTTCAGATAGCGCGGCGCTTTTGGTGTGCTCGAATTGAGGACGGTGGGAATGCCGGTTTCGCTGATATCGATGATCTGGAAACTGTGATTGCCGGGCGAAACATAGACATCGCCCGGCCGGATTGCCTTGAGTGCGATTGGATAGGTGTCATTGGGCAGGCTCTTTGAGCTGACCTGGGTGGAGACATATTCCATGAAGGCGCGCAGGCGCGGTATGCCGGCGGGAATCTTGTCGAAGGCCCGGGTACTGTTGCTGAGTCGTTTACCCCGTTTGTACGGGTGATGGATCACGAATGGCAGCTTGTTCTCCCAGGCGAAGATCAGACGCATGAAATAGGTAGCGTCGGCGCAGTCGGTCGCGATTCGGTAATAGGCAGGCCGGTGCTTGTCCATGAAGATATCCGGCGTCCAGTTCTTGCGTACCCATTTCACATAGCGCTTGTCCTGTTCAGATGTCCACTGGTGTTTGTTTTTCCATACATCGGCATGGCTCTGACCCGGCAGCAGCAGGAGCAACAGGATCATCAAGCCAACATTTGCCATTGCCGGCTATCGGAGTTCTACCCGAAAACGGAGCCTTTGGGGGCTGACCCCGGAACCACGGTCACGCAGTACGGTGACGGCCACCCGGTCGTGCGGTTTCTGGTTGAGCAGCGCCAGGCGAATGTCGGCCAGGCTGTTGACCGGTTTGCCCTGCACTTCGACGATGCGATCACCTTTTTTCATGCCAGCGGCCGGCGCCAGGCTGTCGTCCGAGAATGACACGACTTTCAGGCCCTGGTCTGCCGACGCCAGGATCACGCCGATCAAGCCCTGTCTGGGCAGGCTGGCCTTGGGCGGAAACAGCACATAGTCCGCCAGATCCGGGGTGATCTTGAGTCGGTCACCGAACACCAGCGTGGCGATTTCACCATCGATGCGTCTTTTTAAGCGCACCGGAATACCCGTGCCGTGGATGATGTGTCCGGATCCGGCGAGGATGATCATGTGCTTGTCGGGATGCTGTTTCAGATAATCCGCCGCACGGGCTGCCATGCCCTCGTCCCACAGCAATTGCACGTCGATGAAATTATCGACGTTATGCTGCATACCGCTGGGGTGACGGTTGAAGATGTTTTCGATTCGCTCTCGGTAGCCTGGCACGTTGCGGTCGATCGTCGCCGGAATCTGGGCGCGTTGTTTGGCGCTCAGTGATTGCATGCCCTGGCGGCCAACCTGTTCGGTGATCTCCGCGGGCAGGTTGAGCGCGATCAGCGGTATTCGGTGCGCCCGGGCAAAGTCGAGAATCGGTTTGTACAGCCGGTAGTCGAAACGCCAGCGCTCATAATATTCGGTTTTGCGCAGCATCGTTTGTTCGTCGATCTCGCCAGCGACATACTGATCCAGATACTGTTGGAAAGGTTGTTGGAAGAATTCCAGTCCAATGGCGATATTGGGATAGTAGTGATAAATACCTTCGATGACCGCCAGTTCACCGAGATGGTGTTGATACTGGTCATGCGTCTCACCAACCAGCACTACCCGCTTTTGGGCCAGCACCGGTAGAATGTCGCTCAGCATCAGTCGCCGGCCAGTATCGACGACAGGCGTGGCAGGGATTTGCGCGCTGTCGGCGGGTGTGGGCAGGCTCTGGCACCCATTGAGCAGCAACAGGCTGGCCAGTGCCGCGGTGAACATGAAAAACCGGATTTGGAATGATTGCATTGAGAAAAGCCTGGTTACTGATAATTGTGCTGTTGGCCAGTCTTGCAGACGCCGCGCCCCCGGCGCAAGTTTCCTTGCACCACGAACTGAATGTACGCATCGATCCTGGACGCGGCATGCTGAAGGTCGATGACCGTGTGACATTGCCGCCCGGTTCGAATGGCCGTTTCCGGTTCCATTTATACCCCGGCTTGCAGCTTGGGCGTGTCACCGGGCTGACAGAACCGGAGGCGGCCGAGGGCGTCCCGGTGCGCGTGCATGCCTTGGGTGGCGGTGACTACGAGGGCTTGCGGCTGGATGGGGTTCGATGGCTGCGGATCCGCTATCAGGGGACGATCCGTCAGGCGTTGAACGACATTTCCGACAGCCCCGGCAAACGCCAGCAGTGGACGCGCGGCTGGATCGGCGATGATGGCGTTTTTCTCGATGGCGCCGCGCCCTGGTATCCACGTTTTGGCGATCAGTTGCTGACTTTCGATCTGCGCGTGCAGGCGCCGCCGGGCTGGCGTGCGGTCAGCCAGGGTCAGCCGCTGGGCGACAACCACTGGCGCGAAACGCATCCGCAGGACGATATCTACCTCATCGCCAACTATTTTCGCGTCTATCAACAATCGACGCCGAATGGTCTGGCGCAGGTTTTTTTACGCCAGCTCGACCCGGTGCTGGCGCAGCGATATCTTGATGCCACCCAAACCTATCTGGCGCTCTATAGCCGCCTGCTCGGCCCCTATCCCTACGCCAAATTCGCGTTGGTCGAAAATTTCTGGGAATCGGGTTACGGCATGCCATCGTTCACCCTGCTGGGGCCGCAAGTGTTGCGGCTGCCGTTCATCATCCACAGCGCCTATCCCCATGAAATCCTGCACAACTGGTTTGGCAACGGTGTCTATGTGGACTACGCGCGCGGCAACTGGAGTGAAGGCCTGACCACCTATCTCGCCGATCATTTCCTCAAAGCGCAGCAGGGGCAGGGCGCCGCCTACCGCCGCGAAGCACTGCAACGCTATGCGCGCTATGCCGCAAAGGCGGGCGCGTTTCCGCTCAGCCATTTCACCGCCCGCCATGGTGATGCCTCCCAGGCTATCGGCTACAGCAAGGCCATGATGGTGTTCCACATGCTGCATCGGCGGCTGGGCGATGAGGCATTTTTTGCCGGCCTGCGCCGCTTCGTACGCGACTACCGCTTCAAGCGCGCCAGCTATAGCGACCTTCAACACAGCTGGGAACAGGCCAGTGGCCGCCCGCTGGCGCGTTTCTTCGATCAGTGGCTGGAGCGCCCCGGCGCGCCCCGGCTGGCGCTCGGCAAGGTGACCGTCAAACGCATCGGCGGGCAATACCGGCTCGACGGGGTGTTGCGCCAGACCCAGGCGGAACCGCCCTTCGAGCTGCGTGTGCCGGTCGTGATTCAGCTCACGGATGGCAAGATGCGCCACGAAACCATCCCGCTCGATGGACGTTCGCAGGCGTTTCACTGGGTGTTCGAGTCGCAGCCGCTATCGCTGGCTGTCGATCCCGATTTCGACCTGTTTCGCCAACTCGATCCGGCGGAAATTCCAATGACCCTCAGCGCCTTTTTCGGCAGCGAAAAAGCCACCCTGGTCTTACCCGCACAAGCGCCCGAGCCGATACGCCAGGGCTATGCCGCGCTGGCCCGCGACTGGGCCGCCAAACGCCCGGGCTGGCGCGTCACCACCGATGCCGACCTGGACCGGCTGCCCGATAGCGGCGCCATCCTGGTGCTCGGCTGGCAAAACCGATTCCGCGACACTGTGCTACACCGCCACGGAAAATCCCTGCTGCAAGACGGGCAGGTTTCTTTGGCCGGGCAGACTGTGAATGTGGACAAATTCAGCATCGTAACTGCGGTCACAGGGCCCGATCAGCAACCACGCATACTGCTGACTGCCAGCCAGCCCGCAGCTATCGCCGGTCTGGCGCGCAAACTGCCACACTACGGAAAATACAGCTACCTTGCATTCACTGGCGCCACACCGGATATCAAGATCAAAGGCCAGTGGGCCGTCAGCTCGGAAGCGAA
>CAZTJP010000207.1:0-4458 GCA_964613895.1 uncultured Thiotrichales bacterium
CAAACAACCAGCTCTGCTCGTTCAGTGCGACGTCGGCCCCGGCGATCAACGCCAGCCCACCCAGCAGCAACCACAACCACTGGCGACCATCGTGCGTCTGTTCCGACATGAACCACTCCACAACCACTGAGAAAGGCACGGATTGTAGGGGATCGCCACAGGCTGAACAAATATCCCGACACCGGCCCCGCCTCGTCCGACGCCAGCCCGGATTGCTCAATGCCTCACCAGCCGTCGGTTCCCGGTGATCCCTGCCGGAAGGAGTCGCCACGCGGCGGGCAAAATATCCCTCTGGTCGCGCACTCGACAAGGCTGTCCAAATTTCATCACGTTTGCGGGTAATTCCATTTGCCGGACCGCGACCGCATGCGAAAATAGGCAAAATTGCAGGGAAGTTCTCCAGGAAACATGGACTCGTTTCAATACAAGCGACGCTCGTCGTTGGTGATCATGCGTTCGGTCGTCTTCGCACTGATGATGCGTGAAATGAAGACCCGCTTTGGCGCCTACCGGCTGGGGTATCTCTGGGCGCTGCTGGAACCGGGCATCCATGTTGCTGTTTTTGCGATTCTCTTCGGCGTCATCCTTCACCGCAGCATGCCCGGCATCGACTATACCTTGTTCGTCGTCACCGGAGTCGTTCCCTGGCTGATGTTCAACAATATGCTCACTCGTGGCATGTCGGCGGTTTCCGCGAATACCGGACTGTTCGGTTATCGGCAGGTCAAGCCCATGGATTCTTTCGTCGCCCGCATGCTGCTCGAGGGCCTGATCCACTTCGCCGTGTTCGTGATTTTCCTGCTGATCATGCAGTGGATCGGCGTATCGGTTTCGATCGAAAACCCTCTGGGTGTGATGGCAGCACTGATGCTGCTATTCGCCTTCTCATTTGGCCTCTCGCTGATCATGTGCATCGTGGTCACTCAATACCCGGAAATACAGAAAGTGGTACCGATCGTGACGCGCGCGCTGTATTTCATGTCGGGCATCTTTTTTTCGATCGACCATATTCCACCACGCTACCGCGACTACTTCATGTGGAACCCGGTACTGCAGGCCAATGAACTGGGGCGTGACGCTTTTTTTCGCGCGTACACGACCCCCGAAGGAAACTGGGAATATCTGGCGCTGGTGGCTGTGCTCGCAGTGGTCTTCGGAATGGCATTGTACCGCCAGAACAATGAACGCTTGGTAACGACATGATCGAGATACGTAACCTGACAAAAAGCTACCGAACGAAAAACGGCAGAAAATATGTGTTCAAAGATCTCAATGCGACCATTCCAACGTTGAAAAGCGTCGCCTTGATCGGACGTAATGGTGCAGGAAAATCGACATTGATGCGTATTCTGGGCGGCATCGATTATCCCGATTCCGGTGAAATCATCACCGACCAGTCGATATCCTGGCCACTGGCGCTGGCTTCAGGGTTTCAGGGCTCGCTCACTGGCCGGGAAAACGTCAAATTCGTCTGCCGTATCTATGGCGATGAAGCTTCCATTCGTGAAAAGGCGGAATGGATCAAGGCATTCTCCGGTATCGGTGACTATTTCGAAGAGCCGGTGAAAACCTATTCCAGCGGCATGAAATCACGGCTGGCCTTTGCCTTGTCGATGGCCTTCCGGTTCGATGTCTATCTGGTGGACGAGATCACGGCAGTCGGCGATCAGGCGTTTCGCAAACAATCGGAGCAGGCATTCGAGGAAATGCGCAGCCGTTCCAGCGTCATCATGGTCGCGCACAATATGAATGTGCTGAAAAAGCACTGCGATATGGCGATCCTGTTGGCGGATGGCTCCGCCACCGTCTATGACGATATCAACGAAGCCATCGAAATCTATCAGGGAGGCCAACGTGCAGCGGCCTGACATCCGGCGCCTGGCCGCCCAGGCGCTGTTCATCTATCTGCCCGTTGCCCTGGCCATTGCCTATTGGGGTTTTCTGGCATCGGACCGCTATGTCTCGGAATCGAAATTCGTGATCCAGAACACCACGGCCGAGAAAGCGGCGAAGATCGACGTCGCATCGATACTCAGCGGCGGCGGTGGATCCGGAAAGGATTCCTACATGGTGCATGAATATATCCTGTCATGGGACATGCTCGAAACATTGGATCAGCGGCTCAACCTGCGCGCGCACTTCAGTGATCCGACAATCGATTTTTTTTCCCGCTTGCCCAAGGACGCCTCACGCGAGGATTTCCTCGACTATTATCGCAAGCGCATCGATGTCCAATATGACCAGACTTCCGCCATTACCACGGTTTCGGCACAAGGCTTCGACCCACAAATGGCGCAGAAGATCGTCAAACTGATCGTTGCGGAGAGTGAGCGATTCACCAACCGCGTCGGCCACAAGGCAGCCCGCGAGCAGGTCAGCTTCATCGAAGGTGAACTCGATCGTGCTCAAACCAAGGTGGAACAGGAAAAAAGACGCCTGATCGACTTCCAGAACACCAATAAGGTCTTCTCGCCAGAAGTGGATACTCAATCGATCTCGGCGCTGGTTTCATCGATGGAAGCCAAACTCTCCGCCAAGCAAGCGGAACGGGAATCGCTATCCACCTATCTGAATGACAATGCCCCCGAGATCCGGCAGATCGATGCCGAGATCGCCTCCATTCGCCGGCAGATTGCCGCAAAGAAGGCCAAGATCGTCGGCAAGGGGAAAAAGCAGGCACTCAATAATCTGGATGCCGATTTTCAGGAACTGAAAATGCGACTCGAATTCGGTTCCAATATGTATCGTTCGACACTGGCGGCGCTGGAGTCGGCGCGTATCGACGCTTCGAGAAAACTCAAACATCTAGTGCTGCTGGAACAGCCCATACTCCCTGAAACCGCGCAATATCCACGACGCCTGTACAACATCATCACCTTCATTGCGATGACGCTGATGGTGTATTGGATTGGAAAGCTGGCCGTCGCCACCGTCAGGGATCACAGAGACTAGGAAAATGAAAAGAATCTTGTTACTGGTGACACTGCTGCTGTTGGCGCAGTCCACCCTGGCCGACAATAAGGCGGATCTGAAAAAATACCGGTCGCTGGCAACCAAGACATCGTTGCTGACCCGGGCCAACCCGTTCCGAATCAAACAGCTGGATGAGCCACCCGCGCGTACGCAAGTCGAAAAACCTGCTGCGCCAACGAAGACAGCCGAGTCGGAGGACTCGAACGTATTCGGCGCCAAACTGTTCACCGGGGAATTTTCACGCGACTCGTTCACCGGCTTCAACCCCAATCACATCATTGGCATCGGTGACCAGATTGCACTGAAGATCTGGGGTGCTCAGGAATTACAGACCACGCTGACGGTCGATGCCCAGGGCAACATCTTTATTCCACACGTTGGTCCTGTTCAAGTCCTTGGGGTCAAGAACGCTGATCTGGACGCCGTGGTCAAGGATGCCCTGGCGACCATCTACCGCTCGAACGTCAACGCCTATGTCAATCTCGCAGCCGCACAACCGGTGAAGATCTATGTCACCGGCTTCGTCAACCAGCCTGGCATGTACGAAGGCGTTTCATCCGACAGCATCCTCAATTTTCTCGACCAGGCCGGCGGCATCGATCCCCGCCGCGGCAGCTATATCGACGTGATGGTGAAACGCGGTGAACAGATCGTCACGACAGTCAACCTCTACCACTTCCTGCTGGCGGGCGAAATACCCTCGATCCAGTTCCAGGATGGCGATACCATCGTCGTCGGCGCGCGCAAGAGTACGGTGCGGGTCACCGGTCTGGTACAGAATCAGAACCGTTTCGAATTCCGCGACCAACAGGTCAGTCTGAAACGGATTCTCAACCTGGCGCATGTCTCGCCAAAAGCCACACACATCCGGGTCATCCGCAATTCCGGCATGCGTCGAAACGTCGATTATTACGCCATCGACGAAGCCGACAGCGTACTGCTCACCAATGGGGACGAAGTCCAGGTCACTGCAGACAAAAAACCTGGCACCATCACCGTCCGCGTCGAAGGTGAACACGACAGCGCACAGGAATATATTCTCCCTTATGGGGCCAGACTGGGCGATCTGCTGGCCAAGATCCAGCTCAATGACGAATCCGATATCGCCGCGGTCCAGCTCTTCCGCCAAAGCGTCAAACGCCGACAGAAGGAAATGCTCGATGCCTCACTGAAGTCACTCGAAGCCAGCGTGCTGACCGCCCGCTCCGCTACCAATGAAGAAGCCTCGTTGCGTGGCACCGAAGCCCAAATGGCGCTCAAATGGATCGAACGCGCCAAGCAGATCGAACCCCGTGGTCAGGTGGTACTCTCCCATTCGAGCCATACCAATGAAATCGCGCTGGAGAATGGAGACATCATCCGTATTCCCCGCAAAAGCTCACTGGTCATGGTTCATGGCGAAGTGTTGTTCCCCAACGCGGTGGTCTATCGCGACGATGCAACACTCGAGGACTACATCCAGCAGGCAGGCGGCTACACGCAAAG
>CAZTJP010000208.1:0-4454 GCA_964613895.1 uncultured Thiotrichales bacterium
CACACCACCTTGAGCGGCCTCGCTACGCGATCCTGTGAGAAATCCGGGCTAGCCCTGCAACAAAAGGATGCATCATGGATATTTTTCAGAGTGTTATTCTCGGTCTGATCGAGGGGGTGACCGAGTTTCTGCCGATTTCCTCCACGGGTCATCTGATCGTCGCCAGTGCATGGTTGGGACTGCCCCAAACCGACAGCAACAAGGCGTTCGAAGTGATCATTCAGTTGGCGGCGATTCTTGCAGTGACTGCAAATTACCGTGATCGGTTTTCACTTCGACATCTGCCATTATGGATCAAGGTGGGTATTGCGTTCGTACCCATCGGAGGGGTGGGGTTGCTGTTTCACCAGCAGATCAAGATGCTGTTTTCGGTGCCGGTGGTGGCAACGATGTTCATCCTCGGTGGTGTGATTTTTCTGATCGTCGAATACTTTCTGCGTGGCGCCGAACCCGAGACAAAAAATGTCGAAGACGTGAGTTATCGACAAGCAATGTTCATTGGCATCGCACAGGTCTTTGCGCTGATACCGGGAACCAGTCGCGCCGGTTCGACGATCATCGGTGCGCTGCTGGTTGGCCTGAGCCGCAAGGCCAGTGCGGAGTTTTCGTTTCTGTTGGCCTTGCCGGTGATGCTGGCAGCCAGTGGCCTGGATCTGCTCAAGCATTACCAGGAATTCGCCGGCGTCAATCTGTGGCCGCTGCTGGCCGGGTTCGTCACAGCCTTTGTTTCGGCCTATCTGGTGATGAAATGGCTATTGGCTTTTCTCAATCGTTTTACGTTCAATGCCTTCGGGGTCTACCGGATTCTGTTCGGGCTGCTGTTGTTTGCAATGCTGAAATAGTCGTAACGCCCAGCTTGCCCCCTTGTCTGTGCCAACGCCGGTTATCACACCACCTTGAGTGACCTCGCTACGCGACCCTGTGAGAAATCCGGGTTATCCCATCTCGACTTCTTTTCCGGCCATGGCGAAGAAATGCGCAGTGACCCGGTCCATGGTGTCGATATGCTGTGTCAGCCAGGCGGGTAGGTCGGAGCGGATGAACGTCGAAAGTGCTTCGGTGTCCCGGGTTTCCTTCCATGCCTGAATGCGTTGTTCAGCCACAGCGAGCACTTTATCGTGTTCGCCTTTGTGAACCGGATAGGGTGGGAAGCGAATCGCCTGCATCTGTGTTTCTTCGGCACGGAAATGCGCTTGCATGTGTTGCAGAAAGGTGTCGAGTTCGTGGTCGATCCGTTCCGCCGGGATTTCATCGCGGGAATAAGCATCCAACAGCCGGTCGAGTTCGTTGAACAGTTCGGCTTCTTCATTGTGGATCCGGTTCATGGAGGCAACCTCCACCTGCGGGATCGAAGAGGGGTCTATCAGCATCGGGGTACCTCAGCGGTTGTCATGCCGCGATCTTGCACAGCGAAGGCCGTTCGCTCCTTGATATGCATTAAGTCGTCTGCATCGGAGACAACTTTTTACACGGAACAGGAAAGTGGTCGTTACCGCGACTGCGTATCCGCATCGATGTCCGCTGAGCGGAGTGCCTGGCGCGCTGTCTGATAGCCGATTTCGATGATTTCTTCAGCCCGATCGAATTCGAGAAAACGGATGTGGCCGAGTTTGGGCTGGATCAACAGGTCGGGCGGATCGATGCTGAAGCGTGTCGCGGTGATCTGGGTTTCCATGACGTTGACGGCGGAGAGTAGCACATCGAAGATGCCTGGCAGGGGTTCGCGGTTGAACCAGGACCGAAATTGTTCGACCGCCGGAGAATTCAGGGATACCAGGCTTTTGTTGATGCGCTCCATGATCTCTTCATAATATTCGCCACCAAACAGTTGCCAGCGCGAGTTGGCCGACGGTTTGTTCTGGATCTTGCGGGTGATGGGGCGTTTGTCGATGATGTCGTGGTTGAGATCGACCGCGATGACAAAATCGGCGCCCATCGCGCGGGCAGTGCTGACCGGCACCGGATTGATCAGTCCGCCATCGACCAGGATCATGTCATCACGCCGCACCGGAGTAAAGATACCTGGGACTGAGATACTCGCTCGAACCGCTTCAACGATACAGCCCTGATTGAAAACGACTTCCCGAGCCGTTTCGAGATCGGTCGCTACTGCACGGAATGGTTTGGGCAACTGTTCGATGTTGTCGAAATCGATGAAGCCACGGACGAATTCGGCTACCTTGCGGCCATCGAGCAGGCCGGATTTTGGGAATACGACATCGAACAGGGCGGCAATTTTCTTCCAGTCGAAGCCGCGATAGGTCTGCTCGAGGTCATCGATATGGCCTGCGGCATAGACTGCGCCCACAAGGGCGCCCATGCTGGTGCCAGCGACGTGGTCGATACGAATGCCGGCCTCTTCGAGTGCGCGGATGACGCCGATATGCGACAGGCCGCGCGCGGAGCCGCTGCCCAGGGCGATGCCAATGCTGCCAGTCGGGACGAATGTAGACATGTCTCACGCCGAATCGGTTTTTTCTCCGGAAGTGGCTTCCCCAATGATCTGCCGAACTTCATCGCCACTCAGGACTTCACGTGCTTCGAGTTCGGCGGCGAGCTTGTCCAGCAAGGCACGTTTGCTGGTCAGTATCTGCCTGGCGCGCTGATAACCTTCCTCGATGAGTGCCTTCACCTCGGTGTCGATCAGCCGGGCGGTTTCCTCGCTGTAGTTGCGTTCCTCCTGGCTGCTGACACCGAGGAAATTCAGTGCTTCCTGCTTGCCATAGGTGAGTGCGCCGAGTTTTTTGCTCATGCCGAGTTTCTTGACCATGCTGCGGGCAATTTCCGAGGCGCGTTCGAGGTCGTTCGAGGCACCGCTGGATACATCACCAAAAACGACTTCTTCAGCGACGCGGCCACCCATTAGAACCGCGATCTGGTCCTTGAGTTCCTGTTCGGTGGAAAGAAATTTTTCGTGCACTGGCAGTTGCAAGGTGTAGCCCAGAGCGGCTACGCCGTGCGGGATGATGGAGACTTTGTGTACCGGTTCGCCGGTCGGTACCGTGACCGCCACCAGGGTATGGCCGGATTCGTGAAAGGCGACCCGGTGTTTTTCTTCCTTGGTGATGCCGGTGTGTTTTTTCTCCGGCCCGGCGATCACGCGGTCGATGGCTTCTTCAAAGTCTTGCATGGTGATGGCGCTGTGGTGTTTACGCACGGCGCGAATGGCCGCTTCGTTGGCGATATTCGCCAGGTCGGCGCCGACGAAACCGGGGGTGCGCTGGGCGATGACGCGCAGATCGACATCCGGCTCCAGTTTCATCTTGCGTGTATGGATTTGCAGTATGGCGATGCGGGCTTGCAGGTCGGGCTTGTCCACCACGATCTGGCGGTCGAAGCGGCCGGCGCGCATCAATGCCTTGTCGAGTATTTCCGGTCGGTTGGTGGCTGCCATGACGACTACGCCGGAGGAGGGGTCGAAGCCATCCATTTCGGTCAGCAATTGGTTGAGTGTCTGTTCACGCTCGTCGTGGCCGCCGACTCGCGGGCCGATTCCGCGTGCGCCGCCAATAGCGTCCAGTTCATCGATGAAGATGATGCAGGGTGCTTTTTCCCGCGCCTGGCTGAACATTTCGCGTACCCGGGCGGCGCCAACGCCAACGAAAAGTTCGATGAATTCCGAACCGCTGATGTTGAAGAATGGCACATCGGCTTCGCCTGCGACGGCGCGGGCCAGCAGGGTTTTGCCAGTGCCGGGCGGGCCCATCAGCAAGACACCTTTGGGCATGTGTCCACCGAGACTTTTGATTTCTTCCGGATTCTTGAGGAAACTGATGACTTCCTGCAGTTCTTCCTTGGCTTCCTCTGCGCCTGCGACATCGTCGAATGTGACTTTTTGACCACCTTCGGGGTGAATGCGTACTTTGTTGCCAATATTGAGAAACCCTTGGTTCATGCCGCTCATGCGTTTGGCCAGATAGCCCCATAACAGAAACAGCAGTCCAAAAGGGATGATCCAGTTGAACAGCATGTTGCTGAGCCAGTTGTTTTCGGTGGTGGCGACGAATTTGACCTTGTGTTCGATCAGCTGCCGGGCCAGGTCATTGTTTTGCGGGATGCTGGTGACGAAATATTTGGGTTTGCCGGTAGCCGGGTCGGTGATGGTGAGTTTTCCCTTGACGTAGTGTTCGCTGACGACGGCTTCGGCGACTTCGTTTTTCTGCAGGTGTTGCTGGAATTCGCTGTAGGGGATGGTGATGCGAGCCTGTTGGAAGGTAGGCCACAGCCACAGGGAGAGTAATACGAAGATCAGATAGAGCCAGGTGACGTTGCGCGGATCTTGCCAGAATGACCAGCCGCTGCGGGATTGCTCCGGTTTGTTGATTTCGAGGTCCGGTTCCTGTGAATTGCGGTTGAATTTGCTGGGCGTTGCCATGCGTGATGCTCCGTATGTGTCGTCTCGGCAGTTATGACACGCAGCAGTGCGCGTCTGGATTGAGTATAGTCCCACCGCG
>CAZTJP010000209.1:0-4443 GCA_964613895.1 uncultured Thiotrichales bacterium
ACCGAAAGCCAGAAACATGGTAATGACAAAATCGAGATACCGATTGATATCCGTCATCACCTCGACGCCTTTCGGCGCAATGCTGGTGAAAAATCCGAACACCAACGGGAAAACGATATAGTACGCAAACGCCATGCCCAGGTAGAACAGCAGCACGCTGGAAATCAGCAGGGGCGCCGCAAGCCGTTTTTCGTGGCGATACAAACCCGGCGCCACGAAAGACCAGGCCTGGTGCAATAGATACGGCAAGGCCAATACCACCGACAGGATCAGCACCAGCTTGAACGGCGCCAGAAAGGGTGAAGCCACGTCGATGGCGATCATCGAACTGCCCTCGGGGAGTTGGCGCAGCAACGGGCCGGACAGGAACGTGTAGATCTGATTGGCGAAAGGAAACAGTCCGGCGAATACGATGCCAATGGCAATCACCATGCGCAACAGTCGGTTGCGCAGCTCCACCAGATGACTGAGGAACCCCATTTCCTTCAGATCATCATCCGACTTGGGTTCAGCCATTATCCGTTTCTCCAGGAGCCTGGCCGATGGACTTGTTCAGGGTTTTGGGGTCGGAGCCGCCCTTGTCCGCTGGTGACGGTTTTTGGGTGGGTTCCTCCACATTTGCCGGATCCGGTTTCGCCTTGAGCGCATACCCGGTTTCCCTGAATGCACTCTCGACCTCCTTTTTCTGATCGCTGATCAGGTTTCGCAGCTCCTTGATTTCACTGCTCTGCTGGTTGAGCAGCCGTTCCAGTTCTTCGGTACGAAACTCACGTTCGATATCGGAACGCACACTGGCGACGTAACGGCGTGCCCGCCCCACCCAGAAGCCGACTTTTCTTGCAACCACCGGCAACCGTTCCGGCCCCAGAATCAGCAGGGCAAGCACGGCGATCACAACCATTTCCCAGAAACCGGGGTCGAACACGGCGGGCTATCCGGATTGATGTGTCGGCAAGAGAAAAGAGAGGCTAGGCCTTGTCTTTGCTGGTGTCGGCCACTTTCCCCTCGACGACCCGTGCCTTGTCATCGGCATCCAGCGATTTCGGCTCCGCCGACTCTTCCTGGCCATCGGCCATCGATTTTTTGAAACTCTTGATTGCACTGCCGAGGTCACCGCCCACATTCTTGAGGCGTTTGGTGCCAAAGATCATGACAACGATCAACAGAATGAGCAGTAAAGACCAGGGACTTATACCACCAAAACCCATTTCAGACTCCTAAGCAAAATATATGATAAAACCGGCAGGGCAGCTGAACTATTTCACCTGCCGCGCCGCCTTCTCCGCATGCCCGGACACACCAAAGCGGCGCGCCAGTTCCGCCAACACCTGTTCCGGACGAAGTTCCATATGGGCCAGCAGCACCAGGCTATGAAACCACAGATCCGCGGTTTCGCTGACGATCCTCTCCGGAACACCATCCTTGGCGGCCATGACCGTTTCCGTTGCCTCCTCACCGATTTTCTTGAGGATCGCATCCAGCCCTTTCTGATAAAGGCTGGCAACATAGGATGCCTCGGCATCCGACTGCTTGCGGCTCTCCAGCACATCGGCCAGCCGGGTCAGGATTTCGTCACTCACGCGAGCAGTTTCCTCATGACAGAATCGGATTGCCATTCTACCACGCCCGTCACAACCGGACGGGTACGCCCTGCTCGGCCATGAAGGCCTTGGCTTCGGCAACCGTATGGTCGCCAAAGTGAAAAATGCTCGCGGCCAGTACCGCATCGGCCTTGCCTTCGGTCACGCCTTCCACCAGGTGCTGCAAATTGCCAACACCGCCCGAGGCGATGACCGGCACCGACACCGCTTCACTGATTGCCCGGGTCAGCGGCAGATTGAAACCCTGCCGGGTGCCATCGCGATCCATGCTGGTGAGCAGAATCTCGCCCGCGCCACGCGCCACCATTTCCTTCGCCCATTCGAGCGCATCCAGGCCGGTGGGCTTGCGGCCGCCATGGGTGAAGATCTCCCAACGGGGTTGCTCGCCTTCGGCGCTGACCGTTTTGGCATCGATCGACACCACGATGCATTGCGAACCCACCTTGGCGCTGGCCTCGGACACCAGATCGGGGTTGAACACCGCCGCTGTGTTGATGGCGACCTTGTCCGCGCCGTGGTTGAGCATTCGCCGAATGTCTTCGACGGTGCGGATGCCGCCACCCACCGTCAGCGGGATGAACACGGTCTCGGCCACCGCTTCGACCACGTGGTACATCGAATCGCGATTGTCCGAACTGGCGGTGATATCGAGAAAGGTGATCTCATCGGCGCCATCGGCATCGTAACGCCGCGCCACCTCCACCGGATCGCCGGCATCGCGAATATCGACGAACTGGACGCCTTTGACAACGCGCCCCTCATCCACATCGAGGCAGGGAATGATGCGCTTCGCCAATGTCATGACGCGCTCCGGTAGCTCGCAGCCAATGCTTCGGCCTCTGCCAGGTCGAGCGTGCCTTCATACAGGGCGCGACCGATGACGACACCTGTGATCCCCGCCTCCTGCACCTCGCACAGGCGGCGGATGTCTTCGATATCCGTCACGCCGCCGGAGGCAATCACCGGAATGCGGACGGACTGCGCCAGCGCCACGGTCGATTCGATATTCACACCCTGCATCATGCCGTCCTTGCTGATGTCCGTATAGATGATCGCCGCAACGCCATCGTTCTCGAAATGCCGCGCCATGTCGATGACATCATGGTGAGACAATTTCGACCAGCCATCGATCGCCACCTTGCCGTCTCGCGCATCCAGCCCGACGATGATGTGGCCGGGGAACTGCAGACACAGATCATTGATGAAGTGCGGCTCGTTGACGGCCCGGGTGCCAATGATGGCGTACTGGACACCGTCATCCAGATAGGCAGCCACCGTCTCGGCGGAGCGAATGCCGCCCCCCACTTCGACCGGCAGATCCGGAAACCGCGCGCAGATCTGCCGAATCACTTCGTGATTCTTGGGTGAGCCGGCAAAGGCGCCATCCAGATCGATCAGATGCAGGCGACTGGCGCCGGCATCCACCCAACGCGCCGCCATCTCCAGCGGATTGTCGGAAAAAACCGTTTCATCCTCCATGCGCCCCTGCCTGAGGCGCACACATTTGCCTTCTTTGAGGTCGATCGCCGGTATCAGTTCCATAACAGACTCATTCCCAACCGATAAAGTTTCGTAACAATTGCAATCCGGCGGCGGCGCTCTTCTCCGGATGACACTGGATGGCGAAAACGTTGTCCCGGGCGATGGCCGAAGCGAACTTCACGCCATATTCGGTTTCACCCGCTACCAGCGAGGCATCGTCCGGATCGACATGGTAACTGTGCACAAAATAGAAATAGCTGTTGTCGGGAATACCCGCGAACAAGGGGTGTGACTGTGTTTGCCGGACGGTGTTCCAGCCCATCTGCGGCACCTTGAAATGCTCATCGCCGATCCATTCCTGAAAACGGGTCACCTGGCCCGGATACAGCCCCAGCAGATTGGTGCCTTCATTCTCTTCACTGCGGCTCATCAGCACCTGCATGCCCATGCAGATCCCCAGAAACGGCTTGCTGGCGGCCGCCTCGCGAACCACTTCATCCATGCCGGTGTCATGCAACGCGCTCATGCAGTCACGCGCCGCGCCCTGGCCCGGAAAAACCACCCGATCCGCCGCCCGGATGGTTTCGGGCCGATCGGTCAGCTGCACATCAGCCGCCTCGCCCGCCACATGCTCCAGCGCCTTGACGACCGAGCGGAGGTTACCCATGCCGTAATCCACCACGGCGATTGTCTGTGTCATTGCCAACCCCGTTTGCTACAAGGAACCCTTGGTCGACGGCAACAGCCCCTGCATGCGCGAATCGATGCCAACCGCCATGCGCAACGCCCGGCCAAAGGCCTTGAAAACCGTCTCCGCAATATGATGCGCATTGTTGCCCCGCAGATTGTCGATATGCAGGGTCACGCCCGCGTGGTTGACGAACCCCTGGAAAAACTCGTTGAACAGATCCACATCGAAATCACCGATCCGCGCCCGGCGGTAATCCACATGGTGCTCGAGACCCGGCCGACCGGACAGATCGATGACCACCCGGGACAAGGCCTCGTCCAGCGGCACATAGGCGTGGCCATAACGGACGATGCCTTTCTTGTCGCCCAACGCATCCGCAAATGCCTGACCGAAGGTGATGCCGATGTCTTCCACCGTATGATGGGCGTCGATCTCGAGGTCGCCTTCTGCTTTGAGTGTGATGTCGATGAGCCCATGGCGCGCCACCTGATCCAGCATGTGTTCCAGGAAAGGCACACCGGTGGACAAATGGGACTGACCCGTGCCGTCCAGGTCGATATCGATACGGATCTGGGTTTCCAGCGTGTTTCGCTCGATGGTCGAGGTTCGTGAAGTCATGTGGCTAGTTTACGTCATCGCGGCAATGGGGGCGACTTCCTCGCCGTGATC
>CAZTJP010000210.1:0-4432 GCA_964613895.1 uncultured Thiotrichales bacterium
CAGCCGCCGCAGTCGGCGGTGTCCCTCCGCGGGCAGGCTGTCCGACGGTATGATGAGTGTTCGGTTGCCGTGCGCTTCAGTGTGCAGATAGAGGACGATCAGGTGACGGAAAACAATGCTGTGTCGCAATTCGATTTCCAGTGCTTGTCCCGCGGCGGTGGTGAGCAGCCACGGTGTCGAATCTCTTACATGCAGGCTCAGAGGGGGTTGTAACGGGGCGCGGAATAGTTGCTTGAACTGGATTGCGTAGCCAGTACCGATAATTGTCAGCAGCGCCAGTTTGGGCAGCGGCGGGATGGGGGTGAGCGCCACCAGCGTGGCAGCCAGCAGGTGAATGCCGGTCAGCCAGTATCGCAGCCACTGGGAGGGTTGCAGTTCAAGGGTGAAAGGCGTCATGGCGGATGTTGTTTGCCATGGCGTCGAGCCTGTCCTCGCCGGTGCTTTTGTGGCCCATGAGAATTTCGAGTAACTGCTGATCCGGGTAGTCGAGCAGTTTCAGAAAGGCATCGGTCTGTTCCGCTGTCATGCTATCGAGGCGTTTTTTCGCAAAATGGCCGAGCAGCAGGTCGAGTTCCAGCATGCCGCGCCGGCAGCGCCAGAGAATCTGGCCACGGGTTGGGCGTCGTCGGGTGGTGTTCACGGTCATGACTATATCGATCGTTTGAGCATTTCTTTCTTGATGGCGCCGATCGCCCGGGTGGGGTTGAGACCCTTGGGGCAGACCTGGACGCAGTTCATGATGCTGTGACAGCGAAATAGTTTGTAGGCGTCATCGAGTTGTTGCAAGCGTTGTTCGGTTTCCTGGTCGCGGCTGTCGAGAATGAAGCGTGCCGCCTGTAACAACGCGGCCGGGCCGAGAAAACGCTGCGGGTTCCACCAGTAGGATGGGCAGGAGGCCGAGCAGCAGCCGCAGAGGATGCATTCATACAGGCCATCGAGCCGGTCGCGCTGCTGTGGCGATTGCTGGCGTTCCACTTCCGGCTCCGGATCGTGATTGATCAGCCACGGGCGGGTGGCGCGATACTGGTTGTAGAAGTTGCCCATGTCGACGATCAGATCACGGATCACCGGCATGCCGGGGAACGGTCTCAGCGTTACGGGTTCTTCGAGGTTGGCCAGTGGGGTCATGCAGGCCAGGCCATTGACGCCATTGATGTTCATGCCGTCCGAGCCGCATACGCCTTCGCCACAGGAGCGACGAAAGGACAGGCTCGGGTCGCGTTCCTTGAGTTTGAGCAGGGCGCCCAGCAGCATCATGCCGGGTTCGATGTCGGATGCGTCCAGCTCATAGTCCTGCATGCGTGGCTTGCGGTCGGTTTGCGGGTTGTAGCGGTAGATCGAAAAACGCATCAGTACACCCTCTTTTTCGGTGGGAACGATTCCACGGTCAGCGGTTTGGTGCGTACCGGCTTGTAGTCCACGCTGTCGCTGTCGAGATGGTAGAGGGAATGTTTCATCCAGTGAACGTCATCGCGCTCGGGGAAATCGACGCGGGAATGGGCGCCACGGCTTTCCTCGCGCCGAACGGCGGATTTGACCGTGGCCAGTGCGCAGAGCATCAGGTTTTCGGTTTCCAGCGCTTCGACCCGCTCGGTATTGAAGACTTTTGAATGATCCTGTAAACGGGCTTCCTGAAAGCGTTGATGGATTTGTTCCACTTTTTCGACACCGCGCTGCATGGTGGCCTGGTCGCGAAAGACGCCACAGTGTTCCTCCATGACTTGCTGCAGCTCGGCACGCAGCTGAGCCGGTGATTCGCCGTCGCGTCGGTCATCCCAGCGGGCCAGGCGGGCGCGGGCGTGGTCGAGGCTGTCTTCATCGAGTGGGGCGTGATAAGGGTTCTCGCGCAAGTAGTCGATCATGCGTTCCGCGGCGATCCGGCCAAACACCAGAATATCGAGCAACGAATTGCCACCCAGCCGGTTGGCGCCATGTACCGAGACGCAGGCACATTCGCCCGCCGCATACAGGCCCGGCACCGGTTCTTCCGGGCCGGTCTTGTGCGGGGCGACGACTTCGGCGAAGCGGTTGGTGGGAATGCCGCCCATGGTGTAATGCGCAGTGGGGGCGACCGGTATTGGCGCTTCGATGGGGTCGATGCCCTTGAACACCAGACTGCTCTCGCGAATGTTCGGCAGGCGTTTGAGGATGACATCCTTCCCCAGGTGGCTCATTTGCAAATGGACGTAATCCTTGTTGGGTCCGCAACCCCGGCCTTCCTTGATTTCGAGATAGATGGCGCGGCTGACGACATCGCGGCTGGCGAGGTCTTTGGCATGCGGCGCATAGCGTTCCATGAAGCGTTCGCCTTCGCAGTTTTCCAGATAGCCGCCTTCACCGCGCACGCCTTCGGTGATCAGCATGCCACGCCCGGCGATGCCGGTGGGATGGAACTGGAAGAACTCCATGTCCTGCAAGGGCACGCCACTGCGCAGCGCCATGCCCAGTCCGTCGCCGGTATTGATCAGCGCATTGGAGGTGGTGCGGAAGATCTGCCCGGCGCCACCGGTGGCCAGCAGGGTGGCGCGGGCTTCGATCAGAATGGGTTCGCCGCTGAGAATGTCGAAGGCGTAGACGCCCTGGATGCTGCCGTCGCTGGCCTGAACGAAATCGACTGCGAAATATTCATCGAAGAAATGGGTGCGGGCGCGGATATTGTGTTGGTAGAGCGTCTGCAAGATGGCGTGCCCGGTGCGGTCGGCGGCGGCGCAGGTGCGTGCGGCCTGTTCGCCGCCAAAGTTCTGGCTTTGGCCACCGAAGGGTCGCTGGTAGATATTGCCATTGTCCAGCCGCGAGAAGGGGACACCGTTGTGTTCCAGTTCGTAGACGACGCGGGCAGCGGTCTGGCACATCAGCTCGATGGCATCCTGGTCACCCAGATAATCGCCACCCTTGACGGTATCGAACATGTGCCAGTGCCAGTTGTCGGGGCCGACATTGGCGAGCGCCGCATTGACGCCCCCCTGGGCAGCAACCGTATGTGAGCGGGTCGGGAAGACCTTGGAGACCACCGCCACGCTGGCGTCGGCCTCGGCCAGTTGCAGCGCGGCGCGCAGGCCGGCGCCACCAGCGCCAATGATGAGCGCGTCGAACTTTCGTCGTGTCAGTGTCGTGTTCATGAATACCAAAGCCCGACAAGAATGAGCATGCCCCAGAAAGCCAGCGCCAGCAGCGCCGCGCCGACAGCCGCCAGCACCGCCAGTCGCCATGGCAAAGGGTGTACGTAGTCGATGATCACATCGCGGACGCCAACCCAGGCATGCAGCAACAGTGAGATATGGAACAGCAATGTCGCCGTAATCATGGCTGGTTGCGCCATCAGAGCCCGCCATTCGGCGTAGTTCCAGCCGCCGGTGAACAGCAGCGCGAGCAGGAAGAAAACGAGGAACAGCGCCAGGTACACGGCACTGATCCGCTGCGCCAGCCATGCCGTCATGCCGCCCAGTCCGCTGCTCACAGGTACAGCCTCCACATCAGCAGCAGCGCCAGCAGCGGCGCGGCGATGATGACCAGCCGTGCCGAATGTGTCGAAGCCCGGCGGTCGAGGCCGACATCCATATCCAGCAGCAGAAAGCGAATACCGGCCAGCAGGTGATGGGCCAGTGACCACAGCAGCGCCGCCACGCTCAGCATCGCCAGGGGATGGTGCAGCATGCTCACCACCCGTTCGAAACCGGTCGGGCTGTCGAGGCTGGTTTGCAGCAGCCACAGCAGCACGGGCAGGCTGAAGAACAACAGCAGGCCACTGATACGATGCAGGATGGATGCAATCCCCGGCAGTGGCAGGCGGATCTGCCACAAATTGAGAAAGACCGGGCGATTATCGTTGTTCATTGTCTGCCGCGTTCGATTGTCAGCGGATTGTGTTGGCTCGACTTGAATTTACGCTGTGAATGCATATCTGGATACCTGGTTACGAGTATAATCCAATGACAGCCGGTTGCCGGGTGGTTTCGATGAATCTGCCCGCTTCGTCCGGAAATTTTTCGATGCCCTGGCCGTCGGGGTGAACAACCGGGGCGCCACCATTGCGAGAGAGCCTATGAAAGCAGAATGGAAGTCGTTTCTGACCGATGCGGGGGCCGAGTTCGATCCTGCGCACGATGATCGGGTCGCCAGTTTTGGCAACCCCGAACGGGAAAAGCGTTTCACGCTGACCGGCTTGGTGCTGTGCGATCTGTCGCATCAGGGGTTGATCGAAGTGCACGGCGAAGACGCCGAGACATTCCTGCAGGGCCAGCTGACGACGGACGTATCGAAGATCGACGAGCACACATCGCGGTTGGGAGGCTATTGCAACCCCAAGGGGCGTTTGCTCGCCAGTTTCCGGATTTTCCGCTTGCAGGATACTTTCTACCTGATGCTGCCTGACGAGCTGGTCGAGCCGATCATCAAACGCTTGCAGATGTTTGTATTGATGAGCAAGGTGACA
>CAZTJP010000211.1:0-4432 GCA_964613895.1 uncultured Thiotrichales bacterium
GTGGCATCAGTCTGATTTTTCAGGCTGAATTGCTTTACCTCGATAAAACTGTCAAGCTCCTGTTACAGCAGTCACCTGCGCCGAATCCGGCTGCAAACGCGAACCCTCATTGCCTGCTGCCCAGCGGTCCGGCGTCGGGATTCCACAGCCGACCCGGGCCATGCCCGCAAGACCCACATTGGCCCAGGTTTACAGTTTCCTGGCGAGAAGCGTCCGATTCCCTGGGGATAATTTCACATCTACCCGATCCGGACTAATAATCCTTGGCATTCACCCGCATTCAAGTCGGTTTGGCATTTTTTTTGCTCGACCCTGATCGAACCCACGATAAGAAAACAAAAAAACCGATTGATCCACCGACCGGGAGAATCCATGACCCAAGGAACGTTTCGCGCCGGGCGCGGCTGTCAGATTCTGTTTGCCACCTTGCTGATCCTCGGGGTTCCGCTCTCGGCGACTGCGGACAATCTCAAGATCCGGCATTTCTCCAACGATCCGAATGCTGACAAGATTTCGGTTCATCTGCTGAATCCTTCCGACAAGTTCTCGGCCCGGCACAGCGCCCGCCGGGTTCGGCGTGCGCCTTCCTCCAATGTGCCTGTGGCCCAGCCGCAGGTACTGGATGTCGTGCTCAATGAGGCCAGCGCCGATGTCGAAAACGCCATTCGCCAGATCAAGGGTGTCGAGATTCGGCATTTCTCGCGCAAATACCAGCGCGCCTCGATCTCGGTATCCAGCCCATCGAAGTTGTTCGAACTGGCACGGCTTCCGGCGGTACGTTCGATTCGCCCGGAATATGGCGCCATCACCCAGGTGGGCTCGGTGGATTCGCTGGCCGACCAGGCACTGCGTGCCGACCTGGCCAAATCGGACTACGGTCTCGATGGCGCCGGCCAGACGGTTGGCATCCTTTCCGACAGTTTCGCAGCGGGCCCGAACCGGGATGGTGATACATCGCCACCAGCGGGAGTTGCCGGCTTACTGTCGGGCAGCCCGGCGCAGGACTCGGGGGACCTGCCCGCCACGGTGAGCTTGCTGCAGGATCTGCCGTTCGGTAGTGATGAGGGTGCGGCAATGGCGGAGCTGGTGCACGATCTGGCCCCCGGCGCCGATATCGCCTTCAATACGGCATTCGTCGGTGGCCAGGCGGGTTTTGCCGATGGCATCGATCGTCTCTGTGCGCAATCCACCGTGCTGGTCGACGACGTGATCTATCTGGCCGAGCCGATGTATCAGCAAGGCATCGTGGCGCAAGCGGCGGCCGATTGTGTTGCGTCCGGCGTGCCCTATTTCTCGTCTGCGGGCAATCAGGCCAATCAGGGGCTGGTTAGCCGCTATCAGGATATCGATCCAGCCCATGAGAACGAAAACTTCCCCGCCACGGGTGAAGATCTGCATGCCTGGTCGCCCGGCCAGGCGTTTCTGCCGGTCAAACTCTTGCCGGGTACGCAGGTCACGGCCGTATTGCAGTGGAATCAACCATTCGACAGCGTTCACCACGGCGCGGGTGCGCAGGTCGATATGGATCTATACGTCACCTCGAGCCCGACCCTCGACGCCAGCGGTGCCAATGTCGTCGCCGCAGGCATCGATCTGCAAGGCAATACGGGGCAGCCGGCTGGCGATGCGCTGGAGATCGTCACGTTCTCCAACTTCCAGCCTCAGCCGCAAACGTTGTATCTCAGTATCGACCATTATCATGGTCGCCAGGATGTCATCCCCCAGGACGACTCGACACCGTTGGAATTCCGAATCGTTTTCTACGTTTTCGGCCAGGCGGAGATCGAAGGCATCGCAGACAAAAGTTCTGCCCAGGGCGGGCCGACGATCTATGGGCACGCGACAGCGCCCGGCGTGGTTTCGGTGGCGGCAGCACCGTTTTTCGATACGCCCGCCTTCGGGACCAATGACAGCGAGCTGGCGAACAACACGCTAGTGCCCGGGCTGAACCTGTTCGCCGGCGCCCCGTCCCGGGAAACCGCTGCGATCGATCCTGAAATCTTCTCTTCCCGAGGAGGGCCGTTGACCGTGTACTTCGGTCGTGATGGCCGGTTGGCGCCAGTGACCAGTTTCGAGCCCGATATCACGGCTGTCGATGGCAACGATACCTCGTTCTTTGGCGCCGATGTGTTCTTCTCCTCCACCTATCCGCCGGAACCGGACGGCTTCAAGAACTTTTTCGGCACTTCGGCCGCCGCGCCGAATGCAGCAGCGGTGGCCGCCTTGTTGCAGCAATGGCAATCGCGCCCCGGCGAGACGGATTCACGTCCTGCGCGCAGCTATCTGCACCCGCTCGAGGTTACCCGCTACCTGCAGGATACCGCGATCGATATCACCGGTTACCGCGCAGCCCCGGGCGTCGATGACGTAACGGGCCCCGGCCTGATAGACACCGTTGCCGCATTGCGGCTGGCGGTCAACCATGCGCCAGACTTCCACGGTGGCCCGGATATCACCGTCTGCAAGAATGCCGGCAATCAGTATTTTCCAGGCTGGGCCAGTGGCATTCACGATGGGGATTATGGCGCACAACAGCTTGAATTTCTGGTGGAAGCCGATAGCCCGGATCTGTTCGGCGGGCTGCTCGGATTCGGTGGCCAGCCCTATATCGAGGCGAACGGCGCACTGGCATTTCGTGGCGCTCTGAACGCCTCGGGCGATACCCGGGTGCACGTGCGTCTGCGCGATGATGGCGGCAGGTTGTACGGTGGTCAGGATACTTCAGCAACGGTGACCTTCACGATCCATATCGATCCTGGTTGCGACGAAGGTGCTGGTGAGCTGTTCAGCGCCGGCCAGTTCGATTTCACCTATGAACTTCGGGATGTGAACCGGGCGTCGCTCGATGGCGTGCTGGCGGGCGTCGGCGAAATCCCACTGCACGATTCCGTGTCGGCTGGGGCATCCAGCGCCGGTAACACACCCTTACTGCTGGCCAAAATCCACAACCCGGGTCCGACGCCAGCCAGTGATGTCGTCGTCGATCTCCAGTTGAGGGGATATGGCAAGGTGCTGAGTGTCGATCCGGCCTGCCAGGCCACGACCACCGAAGGCGCCTATCGATGTACCATCGCGGAACTGCCGGTTGGCGAAACGGCATTGAAATTCCGCCTGCGCAATGGCAGCGGCGTCAGCGCGGAAGCCCGATTTCACGTCAATGATGCCGACCGGGGCGCGCAATCGGGTGGCGGTGGTTCGAGTGGCCCGCTGTTCCTGTTGCTCGGCGCGATCCCGGGCTTGTTCCGCCACAGCCGTTTCCGAGGCTGACAGCGGTTCACGGACACGCAGCGATTGACCTAGATCAAGCCTTTGTCAATTTCTGACGCAAACGGTGAAACAGGCGCTCTGCCGGTATGTTTTTTCAGGCGCTGAATTGCTAGAGTCGGCACATCTTGGTTTCAACGGGAATGACGGCCATGAGCGTGCCTTTCATACAGAAAGCGCTGGATATCGAACTCGACAGTGGCAAATGGGAAGTGAGCGATATCGAACCGGAGGCCAACATCTTCGGCCCGCTCGATTTCGGCTGGCGCCGCTATCAGCAGGACCCCAACGTGATGACCTTTGGCGAGGGGTTGCTGGCCAGCAGTTCCATTGCCGGTTCCAGGCGTCTGGTATTCTGCGGCTACAGCCCCCAATGGGAAGGTTTCTACATCTCGTCGATGGGCGGCGCAGCCTATACTTTCCAGCACGTCGGCGTGAACTATACCTGTCTGCATGGACGCTGCGAGCAACCTTCGGTGCTGATCCTCAACAATGACGGTGAAAATCTCCATGTGCGAATCGAAGCCATCGAGGACTATCGCGAAATCTGGAAAAGCTACCGCAACGAAAACGGCGAGCCACTGATCGGTATCTATGCACTGCAACAGGCGATTCTCGATCGCTGGGGGGATGAGTTCGATCCGCGCCGCCGCCGGGTATTCGTCGTCGGCCCCGCGGCCGAGCAAACCGATGAGGGCACCATCGGCTCCAATACCCTCAACAAGAAAGGCCAGATGCAGGCTGTGGTCGACTGGTGTGGCCGTGGTGGCATGGGCAGCCGCCTGTTCAAGAACCACAATCTGGTGGGCTGCCTGTTCGGTGGGAACTGGGTCGATCCCTACAAACCCAAGGCCAGGGATACCGACCACTACTTCGTCGAACATTTCGGTGACAAGGGTTCCAAGGTGGACATGGCCGCAACCGTCAAGTATCGCTACGATCCGAAGATCAAGACCGGCGGCACTTTCGGCGTCAACCTCCACAATATCCGGGATAAACTGATGACCTTCAACTACCGCAGCACCTTCGCGCCCCGCGACGAACGCCTGCGGCACCACAAGGCATTCATCGTCGATCACTACCTCAAGCAGTTCAACGAAGAAACCATCGAACCGAAAAATTTCGACCATTGTGGCGAACCTTGCCCGGTGGCCTGCAAGAAACTCAA
>CAZTJP010000212.1:0-4402 GCA_964613895.1 uncultured Thiotrichales bacterium
CGGACACGCCGATCGGACGGGCATTCGCCGACAGGGTAAACTGGTCCCCATGTCTCTCGATCTGTTTCATCCTGCCGTGAGGGGCTGGTTCGAGCAGCAGCTTGGCCAGCCCACTGGCGTACAGCAGCAGGCCTGGCCGGCGATTCGCTCCGGGGCGCACAGTCTGCTGGCGGCGCCGACCGGTTCGGGCAAGACGTTGGCAGCTTTTCTGGCGGTGATCGATGCGTTGTTGCGCGAGGGGTTGGATCGCGGCCTGGAACCGCGGACCCGGGTGTTGTACATCTCGCCGTTGAAGGCGCTTTCCAATGATATTCAGCGCAATTTGCAGGCGCCGTTGCAGGGGGTGCGCGATGAGTTGCTGATGCATGGTTTGCCGGATGTGGAGATTCGCGCCTGGGTACGGACGGGTGACACACCGGCTTCGGAGCGCAGCCGGGCAGTGCGCGAGCCGCCGCATATACTGGTCACTACGCCGGAGTCGGCTTATATCCTGCTCACTTCCGAATCCGGGCGGCGCATGCTGGGCGCGGTGGAGACGGTGATCGTCGATGAGATTCATGCCCTGGCGGGCAGCAAGCGCGGTTCGCATCTGACGTTGTCGCTGGAGCGGCTGGAGGCGTTGACCAGCGCGCCGCGATTGCAGCGCATCGGTTTGTCGGCGACCCAGAAGCCGATCGAGGAGATGGCGCATTTTCTGGTCGGTGCGCGCGATGAGGGTTGTGTGATCGTGGACACCGGCCACGTGCGGGCGCGTGATCTGGCGTTGTGGACGCCGGGCTCGCCGCTGGAGGCGGTGATGTCGAACGAGGTCTGGCAGGAGGTTTATGATCAGCTTCAGTCGCTGGTCGAGTCGCACCGTTCGACGTTGATTTTCGTCAATACCCGCCGGCTGGCGGAGCGGGCGGCGCGTTTTCTGGCGGAGCGTTTGGGCGAGGCGAATGTGATGGCGCATCACGGCAGTCTGTCGCGGGAGCAGCGGTTGGCGGCGGAGCAACGGCTGAAGCAGGGCGATCTGCCTTGTCTGGTGGCGACTGCATCGCTGGAGCTGGGGATCGATATCGGTGATATCGATCTCGTTTGCCAGTTGGGTTCGCCACGATCGATTGCGGCCTTTTTGCAGCGTGTCGGGCGTTCCGGTCATGCTGTGGGCGCGACGCCGAAAGGGCGGCTGTTTCCGCTCACGCGCGATGATCTGGTGGAGTGCGCGGCGTTGCTGGACGCTGCCCAGCGGAGTGAGTTGGATCACATCATCATGCCCCGTCAGCCGCTCGATGTGCTGGCGCAGCAGATCGTGGCCGAGGTAGGCGGCCGGGAGTGGGAGGTCGAGGCCTTGTATCGCCAGTTCCGCCATGCCTGGCCGTATCGTGCATTGGCGCGCGAGCAGTTCGATGCCGTGGTGCAAATGCTGGCGCAGGGGTTTTCCACCCGCCGCGGACGACGGGCGGCGCATATCCATTATGATGCGGTCAATCAGCGCTTGCGGCCGCGGCGCGGCGCGCGGCTGACGGCGCTGACCAATGGCGGCGCGATTCCCGATCTGTTCGATTGCGATGTGATCCTTCAACCGGAAGGGTTGAAGGTCGGGACGCTGAACGAGGATTTCGCTTTCGAGAGTTTACCGGGTGATATTTTTCAGTTGGGTAATACCTCATATCGGATTCTCAAGACCGAGACCGGCAAGGTGCTGGTGGAGGATGCGCACGGCCAGCCACCCAATATTCCGTTCTGGTTCGGTGAAGCCCCGGGGCGCACGGATGAGTTGTCGCAGGCTGTATCGCGGCTGCGAAACGAGGTCGAGCGTCGCTTGCCTGATGGTATGGACGCGGTGACGCGCGCGCTGTGTGAGCGGTTGTCCCTGCCGCGCAATGCGGCGGAACAACTCACCGCGTATCTTGCCGCATCGCGCGCGGCGCTGGGCGTTTTGCCCAGCCATCGGCAGATCGTGCTGGAGCGGTTCTTCGACGAGGTGGGTGACATGCATCTCGTCATTCATAGTCCTTATGGTTCACGCATCAACAAGGCCTGGGGGCTGGCGCTGCGTAAACGGTTCTGCCGCAAGTTCAATTTCGAACTGCAAGCGGCGGCGCTGGACGACACCATTGTACTGTCGCTGTCGGCCACGCACAGTTTTCCGTTGGAGGAAGTGGCTGGCTATCTGCATTCGGCGTCCGTGCGGCATCTGCTCATCCAGGCCCTGCTGGATGCGCCAATGTTTGCGGCGCGCTGGCGCTGGAATGCCACCATTGCGCTGGCGGTGCGGCGTTTTCTCAACGGCAAGCGCGCGCCACCCTATTTTCAGCGCTCGGATGCCGAAGACCTGGTGGCGGTGGTGTTTCCCGATCAGATCGCCTGTTTCGAGAATATCGCCGGTGAGCGCGAGGTGCCGGATCACCCGCTGGTCGAGCAGACGATTGGTGACTGTTTGCACGAAACCATGGATATCGACGGGCTGGAAACGCTGTTGCGTGACATCGAATCCGGCCGGGTACGCGTGCATTGCGCCGATCTGGCCGGGCCGTCGCCGATGGCGCAGGAAGTGCTCAATGCCCGGCCCTACGCCTTTCTCGACGATGCGCCCGCCGAGGAGCGGCGCACCATGGCGGTTCAGTCACGCAGCCGGCTCGACCCGGTGGAAGCCGCCGAACTGGCGCGGCTGGATGGCGCGGCGATCGACAAGGTGCGCGCCGAGGCCTGGCCGGATGCCCGCACCGCGGATGAATTGCACGATGCGTTGGTGCTGTTGGGATTCATGACCGTTGCCGAAGCGGAGCGGCAAGGCGGCCCGGGACTGGCATTCGGCTGGCAGCATCTGTTCGACACCTTGGCCGATCAGCAGCGCGCTACCGTGCTGACGCCGCCCGCTGGCGAGCCATTGTGGGTGGCGGCCGAGCGGTTGGCGGAACACCAATGCGTCCATCCCGGGGCGGTGCTGTCGCCGCGCATTGCGCCGGTGGCGCTGAATGGCGCAGTGACTGACCGCGAGGCTGCGGTGCGCGAACTGTTGCGTTCTCGGCTGGAAGGGCTGGGGCCGGTGACTGCGGACACACTGGCGGCGCCACTGGGCCTGTCCAGCGCCGATGCCGGGCAGGCCTTGCTGGCGCTGGAGCAAGAGGGGTTCGTCGTGCGCGGTCAGTTCACCAGTCCCACGGTAGCCGAGGAATGGTGCGAGCGGCGGCTGCTGGCGCGGATTCATCGCTATACGCTCAAGCGGTTGCGCAGCGAGATCGAACCCGTCAGTCCGGCGATCTTCATGCGTTTTCTGTTCGAGTGGCAGGGCGTGATGCCAGTCACTCAACAGGGTGATGAACGATTCCCTGCGGATGCGGCGGAGCGGCGCGAGGGTAGCGAAGCGCTGGCGGCGACATTGGCGCAACTGGAAGGCTGCGCGATTGCCGCCAGTGCCTGGGAAAGCGATGTGTTGCCAGTGCGGATCCATGGTTACAGAAAGGATCAGCTGGATGCGTTGTGTCTGGCCGGACAACTGGTCTGGACCCGCTTGCAGGTTGGGCAGTCGGGCGAGCGCAAACGCAGCAGTGTGGTGCGTCAGGCGCCCATTGCGCTGCTCAGTCGCGCTCATCTACCCATTTGGCGGCGGCTGGCGGCAACGCCATCGGCAGCGAAAAGGCCGCTTGGCAGTGACGCGGCGCGGGTGCGCGATGCGCTGGCGGAGCAGGGCGCGGCGTTCTTCGTCGATCTGGTGCAGACCACCGGCTTGCTGCGTACCCAGGTGGAAAATGCGCTGGGCGAGCTGGTCAACCACGCTTTGGTGACTTCTGACAGCTTTGCCGGCCTGCGGGCCTTGATCACGCCGTCGGCAAAACGTGCCCGTTTCGGTGGCCGGCGCGGGCGGCAAACGTTGATCTCGCCATTCGACAGCGCGGGCCGCTGGAGCCTGCTGCCCGAGGAAACGGATGAGGTACAGGCTGAGGATGTGGAATTTCTTGCGCAGGTGTTGTTGCGTCGCTATGGCGTCGTTTTTCGGCAGTTGCTGGCGCGCGAGACGGTGACGCTGCCCTGGCGTGAGTTGCTGCGGGTGTTCTGGCGGATGGAGGCGCGTGGCGAGATTCGCGGTGGCCGCTTCGTGCAGGGATTCTCCGGTGAGCAGTTTGCGTTGCCCGAAGCGGTGGGCAGGTTGCGGGCGGTGCGGCGGCAGCCGGCGCGTGATGGGGTGATTCGGCTCAGCGCGGTGGACCCACTCTATTTGCAGGGGATTGTGACCCCGGGGGAGCGGGTGGCTGCTGGCGTGGGGCGGGTCGTAGAGTTTCGGCAGGGTGATTTTTGTCCCAAACCCCAGCCTTCTCCCGGAGGGAGAGGGCGCTAGCCCGAATTTCTCACAGGGTCTCGTAGCGAGGCTGCTCAAGGTGGTGTGATGGCTGGCGTTCGCGACCGAGGGCCGCGCAGG
>CAZTJP010000213.1:0-4349 GCA_964613895.1 uncultured Thiotrichales bacterium
GGCGCTCAACGGCAGCCATGTGGTACCCGGCACCATCCCCCGCGAGCGGCAGGTCCAAGACAGTTTCTACATGCGCCGCGCCCGTATCGGCATTCGTGGCACCATGCTTCCCATCAACAATGATGTCGATTATTTCATTCTCACCGAATGGGGACAGAACGGCGTCACCGATGGGGGTGGTAATTCATCCATTGGTGGTGGCGCAGCGGAATTGCTCGATGCCTCGGTCACGTTCAACCAGTTGTCGGGACAGATCGACGACAATGGCCTGCATAAGCTCGGAGCACGCTTCCGGCTGGGACAGTTCCTGTTCTCACAGACTTCCGAAGCCCTGTCGCATTCCACGCCGGGCAGGCGCGTGCACATGTTCTTTCCCGAAATCACCTTTTTCAATTCACTGCGGCGGCGCACCTTCGACAACGCCAATGGCAATTTCCCCGGTGAACGGTCAGTCAACGCCGCCCGTGACATTGGCGCAGAAGTGTTCGACTTCGGAGAATTTGGCAACCCCGACAAACCTTACGAGTTCACTTACTCGTTCGCGCTGGGCAATGGCGACACCATTGGTGAATTCAACCAGGACGACAATCTGCGCAAATACGCCTGGTTGTCTTTTGGCCGCCTGCTCGACAATACCCGTGGGCCGCGCCGTCACGACTGGATGATCTACGGGTTCTGGCAGGACGGCGACATCCTGTTCAACGACGACATCAACAACGATGGCATTTCCGACAATACCCAGATCAACCCGGTGGCCGGTTTTGCGCCGGGTAATTTCGGGCCTGGCATCGGAGGACTGACCAACGCCCAGCCGGTCGGTTGTCTCGACGCCAACGGCAACGCATTGACGGCCTGGTCACCCGGTGAGTTGTGCCGCAATGGCAACCAGAAAAACTACAACCAGACCTATACCGGTATCGGCTTCGAATATTTCGACAAGCCTTACGACAACTGGGGCCAGATCCGTTTCAACGCAGAATACCAAAAGATGGACGGATTCATTTTCGACGGCGCCAACTCGCCCTCATCCGCCTACATCTCCGGCGTGCGTCACGATGTGGATGGCAAGAACGAGGGCTGGTACGTCGATGTCGGCTACGATATTCAGAAACATCTGGGCTGGCGCAACCGCACCACGGTCAATCTGCGCTGGGACGAGTTCGACCGCAACAAGGATGATCCGGCACGGGCCGTCCACGGCACCGGGCTGACCTTCACCGGTGAATACTTTTTCCACAAGAAAGCCCGGCTCACATTCACCTACCAACACCGCAAATGGGATACCGATGACCGGACAGCCGCCACGGCTCGCGCAGTCGGCAACGCCATTCTCTCCAACGTCGATGACCGCATCGGCCTGGAAGTGACCTTCATCTTCAAGAACGTGCTGTTGAGATAAGACGACGCTCTCCGAGGATGCCGGACGGGTAGCACCGGCTATTGACCAGCGATGGCGTCGTCCTCCGTCATCGCTGGTATTTTTCGTCCGGGGGCCAATGCCCGGCCATACCCAGCCATCGGAACCCATGGGGCGCCGCCATCCACCACAACTGTGGATAACTCTGTGGAAAAGCCAATAAAATCGAACCAGGCCAATCGGTTTTGTTGTATTTTTGTCACACAGTCATGCCCTGACAAAATGCTATAACTCATTGATTTGACAACGGTGGCTCAACATACCCCAAACCCGCTGTCAATAAGTGACAAAACTGTCAGCCCCGAATTGTCACTGTGCATAACCTCGGGAATGCCCCAGTGACAGACCCGGGGTTTACCCCAAATCCGGCCTGAGCCTCATCCCTCCACAGTATCGGCATCGACCAGAAAACGACCGATCACATCATTGAGGAAGCGCTGCCCCTGTGTGGTTGGCCGGTAACGCTCACCACCCGCTGTTTCGACCAGGTCGTCGTCGATCAGTTCAAGGATGGTCGGCTCGACCCGCGACCAAGGCAGGCCAGTGCGCTGCTCGAACAAGGGACGCTCGAACCCTTCGGTCAGCCGCCAGGCATTGAGCATGAATTCGAAGACCCGATCCTCGTCCGTCAACGTTCTTACAGAGGATACCCGGTCAGCGGCAGCCTCGAGGTAGCGCGCGGGATGCCGTTGGCGGGTGCGCCGTTGCACTTGCTCGGCCGCCATATCGGTCAACTTGCCGTGTGCGCCGGCGCCAATGCCGATGTAGTCGCCAAAGCGCCAGTAGTTGAGGTTGTGGCGGCAGCGGGTTTGAGGGGAATGGGCGAAGGCCGAGACTTCGTAGCGCGTATAGCCGGCGCTGTCCAGGTATGCCAGCCCCTGCTGCTGCATCGCCCAGACTGCTTCGTCATCCGGCAACGGCGGCGGCGAATGATGAAAGGCGGTATTGGGTTCCAGCGTCAACTGGTAGAAAGACAAGTGTTGCGGCTCAAACGCCGTGGCTGTCGCCAGATCGTCGAGGCTGCCCTGAAGGCTTTGCCCCGGCAGGCCGAACATCAAATCGAGATTGAGATTTTCGAACCCGGCCTGTCGCGCCACCTCCACGGCGGTGCGGGCCTGCCGGCCATCATGGATCCGGCCCAACCGCGCCAGGCAATCGCTATCGAAACTCTGCACGCCCAGCGAGAGACGATTGATACCCAGGGCGCGATAGTCATGGAAACGTGCCTGTTCGACGGTGCCCGGGTTGGCTTCCAGCGTGATCTCGACATCGTGCCGCAAGGGGAGACGGGCGCGCACCCCGGACAACAGCCGTTCGAAACTTTCAGCAGAAAACAAGCTGGGTGTGCCGCCGCCGATAAAGATGCTGGAAACGGTGCGCCCCCAGACCAGCGGTAGTTCCGTATCCAGATCCGTCAGTAACGCATCCACATAACGCGGCTCAGGCAATGCGCCCTGATCGACCGCATGGGAATTGAAGTCACAATACGGACACTTCTTCAGACACCAGGGTATATGGATATACAGTGATAGCGGGATGGCTTCGATAAACCCTGGTTTCACCGGCCAGCACGCAGGGCAGCAGCCAGTTTTTTCAGTGCCTGAGCCCGGTGGCTGATGCGATTCTTTTCTTCCGGCTCCAGCTCGGCGCCAGTCTTGCCCAGTTCAGGAATAAAAAAATAGGGGTCATAACCAAACCCATTCTCGCCCCGTGGTGTATCGATGATCACACCTTCCCAGGCACCTTCGGCAATGATCGGCGACGGATCGGCGGCATGACGCAGATAGACCAGCGCAGCCCGGTAGCGGGCGGTACGCTGCTCTGGCGGAACGTCTTGCAAATCGGCTACCAACTTCTCGTTATTGGCCTGATCGCCACCGCCGGAATAACGCGCCGAATAAATACCCGGACGACCGTCGAGCGCATCGACTTCGATACCCGAATCATCGGCGATCGCCGGCAAACCACTGTGCTCGCAGGCATTGCGCGCTTTCAAAATAGCATTCTCAACGAAAGTGAGGCCGGTTTCCTCTGCGTCTGGAATATCGAATGCCGCTTGCGGCACGACTTCGATGCCAAGCGATTCGAGCATCGCGCCCAACTCACGCAACTTGCCCGGATTATTGGAAGCCAGCACCACCTTCTCAGCCATTGTCGATCGCCTCCCGCTGCGCGGCATGAATCGTCTCGATACCGCCAACCGCCAGATTCAACAACTGATCCAGCTCCTCGCGACGGAAGGCGTGCCCTTCGGCCGTGCCCTGAACCTCGATGAACTGGCCACCATCGTTCATCACCACGTTCATATCGGTCTCGGCATTGGAATCTTCGTCGTAATCGAGATCGAGCACCGGCACGCCTTCGAAAATACCCACCGACACCGAACCGATCATGCCATGCAAAGGCGACTGCTCCAGCTTCCCCTCTGCCAGTAATTTTTCGACGGCGTCGTGCAACGCCAGCCAGCCGCCGGAAATCGACGCCGTGCGCGTACCCCCATCCGCCTGAATGACATCGCAGTCGATCGTGATCTGACGCTCACCCAATGCCTCCAGATCGATACCCGCGCGCAGTGAACGACCGATCAGCCGCTGAATCTCCACCGTCCGGCCACCCTGCTTGCCCCGCGCCGCCTCACGCGCCATCCGGCTGCCGGTAGAACGCGGCAACATGCCATATTCGGCCGTCACCCAACCCTGTCCCTTGCCCTTCAGCCACGGCGGCAAACGCTCCTCCACCGAAGCGGTGCACAACACCCGGGTATTACCAAAACTGACCAACACCGAACCTTCGGCATGACAAGTGTAATGACGCTCAAAACTCACTGCCCGCATCTCATCGGGCGCTCGACCGCTGGGTCTCATGGAAAATCCTGTGATTACGAAATGGCCGGGCATTATATACCCTCACCACAGCTCGCCCCAGCCCGCCA
>CAZTJP010000214.1:0-4343 GCA_964613895.1 uncultured Thiotrichales bacterium
ATTTCTCACAGCGTGGCAAGAAATTCGTTGGCGGCTTTATCGACCGAAATTTTTCCTTCCTGAATCGCGGCCAGATACTGTTTCCGCCAGCGCGGCATCAGGCTGGTTGCATGCTTCCATTCCGCATGGATCAGTCGGGCGATCGGCCCGCCTTCCTCCAGAAAGCCCGTTTCATGGTAGGCGCGTTCGGTGAGCGCCCGGTCGTAGTCGAGGCGCACGATCGATGATTCCCACTGTCCCTTGCGGAACACGAGCCGCGCGTAGCTGGCTCGCACGTCACCATCGAATGGCGAGCCTGCCGATCCGGAATTGACGATGGCACAGCCCTGAAACGGGCGGATCAATGGCCGGTGCGTATGCGCGGTGAGAAACACGGCCAGTCCGGGCGGGATGCGTTGAGCCAGTTCCTCTTCCGTTGACCAGGGAAGAATGCCGTGCCGATTGCCCAGCCGGGAGCCATGCATGGCGGCAACCGGGGCGCGAGAATCGGTTACGGGATGGAAACGGTAGTGTTCCCGCCAGGCGCGCAGCAGATCCGCCTTTGCGCCCAGTTGCCGGCTGGTCCAGACAGTGAATTGTTGCATTTCCCGTTCCGCTTCGTTGGTGGGCGGTTGGCTGGCATCAGTGCACTCGAGCACGAAATCCTCGTGGTTTCCGCGCAGTGCAATCCAGCCATGACGCACGCGCATGGCTTCAAAGACGTTGAGGCAATGCAGGCTGTCGGGGCCACGGTTGACCAGGTCGCCATTCATGATGACGAGGTCGGGCGACCAGTCGAGAATGTGCTCGAAGACGGTGAGCATAGGGGGCAGATTTCCCTGCACATCGGAGAAGACGGCGACTTTCATGGCGACAGTTTACCTGAACCGGACGTGGAGATTTTCCGGAGGCCAACCCGCATTTCTCACAGGGTCACGACTGCGACCGTCAGTCATCACACCACCTTGAGCGGTCTCGCTACGCGACCCTGTGAGAAATCCGGGCAAGACCGGTTGGGCCGAGTTGGTGCGTGCTTTACTCAAGCCACTGATTCGGCCGCTGTTTTGGCACGCCGCATGAGTGCTTTGAAGATTTGTTCGCCACTCAGGGGGCGAGCAAACAGAAATCCCTGGGCCAGACGGCAGCCGGTGGTGCGCAGATACCGAAGCTGGGTCTTGCTTTCGACCCCTTGGGCGATGACTTCGAGCCCGAGGTTGTTGGCCATGTTCATGATGGTTCTGACAATGGCGCTGTCATCCGGATCGGCAGCAGCTTGACGAATGAACTGCCGGTCGATTTTCAGGAAGTCGAGGTTGAACCGGCGCAGGTAGCTGATGGAGGAGAGGCCGGCGCCAAAATTGTCCAGTGCAACCTTGCAGCCCAGTTCGCGGATTTCGAGCAGCCGACGGGTTGTGGCATGGGCATCTTTCATGATCGAGTTTTCGAGTAGTTCGAAAGTCAGCTGTTCGGCGGGAAAGCCGGATTTTTCCAGCGCAAACTCGACATTGCCGGCAAAATCGTGACTGAAGAAGCGCGAATCACTGACGTTGATCGACAGGTTGATGGGTGCCAGTCCACGATCGTGCCATGACTGCACCTGTTGGCAAGCGGTTTCGAGCACCCACTGGTCGATTTTTTCCATGATGCCCATTTTCTCCGCAATCGGGATGAACCGTTCGGGGGAGATTGCGCCATGTTCCGGCGAATCCCAGCGAATCAGGGCTTCGACACCGACTACCTGACCGCGGACGATATCGATCTGAGGATGGTATTCGATCCGGAATTCACCCTTCTCGAGCGCATGGCGCAATGGCCGTTCGATGCCAAATCGGTTGTAGGCTGGCGAATTCATGCGTGCATCGTAATAGCGGTAGTAGTGTTTCCCGGTCAGCTTGGCATAACGCATCGCTTCTTCGGCGCGCGCCAGCAGGTGGCCGCTGTTGTTGCCGTCCTTGGGATAGAGGCTGATGCCGATGCTCGCGGAGGCCTTGAGTGGACCGCGAATTTCCGATTCCGGCGCTTCCAGTTCATCGAGAATGCGTTTGGCGACGGCTCCGGCTGTCTCGGCTGAATCGAGCGGTGACAGCAGAATGGCGAATTTGTCACCGCCGATTCTCGAAATGTCTTCCTCCGCTGTGCCCGATAATGTATCGGTGTTGCGGATGCAAAGGCGAATGGTCTTGCCGATGGCGGTCAGTACCTGGTCGCCCAGATTGTGTCCCAGTTTTTCATTGATTTGTTTGAAGTCATCCAGGTCGATGTACAACACAGCCAGTGCGTGCCGCTTGAACTCCGCCTGCCGTATCGCCTGATCCAGCCGGCTGACGAAAGTTGGTTTGTTGGTCAGTCCGGTCAGGCTGTCCTGATAGGCCAATCGTCGCACCGATTCATCAACCGCGCGTCGTTCGGTGATGTCCTGAAAGGTGCCTTCCATCACGGCCGGGTGCTCGTTTGTCAGTCGGCCCTTCATCAGGAACAGGCGCTCACCCCGCGTGGTGTCGGTCACCCGGTGTTCGGAGGAAAATGGTTGGTTACGGGCGACTGCCAGGTGCAAAGCATCGCGGATCGAGTCCCGCTCGGCTTCATCGACAAAGGCCAGATAGTCTGCCAGTGTCGCGTTTTGCGGCAATTTGTCCAGCAGACGCTGGATGCTGGCAGAGCATTGAAACGCATCGGAATAGACGGTCCAACGCCAGCCGCCTGTGCTGAGGAGGCGTTTTCTTGGTTGATTGGTGTTGCCGTTGTTTCGACTGGACCGCTGCAAGGCGAAGGTTTCCAGGATGCGTGGAATCCGGTGGGCCATCAGACTCCAGTTGACGGGTTTGCAGACATAGTCCGTGGCGCCGGCGGCAAAGGCTTGGTCGATGGCCTTCTGGTCTTCACGACCGGTCATCATCACGATCGGCACCGAACTGCCCAGCGTCGTCCGGCGCAGGGCGGCACAGACCTGGAAGCCGTTGACATGGGGCATCTCCACATCCAGCAGGATCAGGTCGGGCGCGATATGACGAAATACCGCCAGCGCCTGTCGGCCATTGACGGCTTCGTAGACCTGGTGTCCCAGCCGCTGAAGTGCTCGCGTCGCAACAGTGCGCGACAAACGATCATCGTCAACGATGAGAATACGTATCTTTCGCCTGGCGGGCGATTGGGTTTGTCTGGCCATGGTACATCCCTGTAGAGGCGCGCTGTCGTCGCGTCATCATTATTGTCTTCGGCGCGCGTTCAGCATCCTTGCCGATGAAAGGCTCCGAATATCGAGGAGGGCACTGTATCCAAATTGCACCAAACTCGGGAAATGATATTGGATGCGAGTAGCATAAAAACGGATGAAAAGCGGCTTTCAGCGGGTGGAGCGTTGGTAGGCAGTCCTGTGAAAACTGTCTATAATCGAACGCCGATTCGCCCCTCCCGGAACTGGAAATGATGAATACAACAGGATTTCAGCGACGCTTTTCGCTATTCGTGGGCTTGCTCGTACTGCTGTCGGTACAGATCGTCGCCGCTGCGGACAAGACGGTCATCAGTGAAAACATGGTCTTTCTTCAGGATGATGGGCGCTCCTATTTGCTGCATCGAACCATGCGGACAGACTGGGATGCCTATAACTTCCATGTCGACAAGCAACTCAAACTTGATGATTTCTATTACATCTACCCCAATGAGTTCGACTGGGACGACCAGAGCTCCAAAGACACCAATGTGCTGAAGTTCAAACAGGGTACCTTCGTGGTCATGTATCCGGGCCGTTTCGAGTCGGAAGTCAAAGTCGATGAAAACGGTGTCTATACCTTCAATAGCTGGGATGGGAAAAAGCGTGAAGACGGCCTGTTCGGGTTGTGGAACTCACCGGGTGATTTCACGCGTTTCGTCTATACCTGGGTTTTTCCGAAACACTTCGAGGTGATCGATTACAAGAGTAACCGTGATGGCGAATGGGTCACCCGAAACAATACCATTTCATTTTTTGCCGATCAGGTGAACAGCCTGACTTTCACCATTCGGTATCGCGAAAAGGATGCTGATGGCGATGGTGTCGGCGACAGCAGGGATCAATGCCCCGATTCTCCCAAGGGGTCGCAGGTCGATGGCAAGGGTTGCCCGCTCGATACGGACAAGGATGGCATCATGGATATGCTCGACAAGTGTCCTGCAACTCCCGCTGGTGCGCGGGTTGACGCAACTGGTTGTCAGCCTGATGCCGACGGTGATGGCGTGCTCGATTTTGTTGATCAGTGTCCCGATACGCCTGCCGGGCTCAAGGTTGGGCCACTGGGTTGTGAGATCGATAGTGATCATGATGGTGTGACCGACAGCAAGGACAAATGCCCGAATAGCTCACGTTGTGCCAAGGTTGATGACCA
>CAZTJP010000215.1:0-4316 GCA_964613895.1 uncultured Thiotrichales bacterium
GAGCCGCCCGACCGAGTGAACGCCAGTCAGCGCGCCGCATTGGGCGGTCGCAGTCATGATCCTGTGAGAAATTCGGGCTAGCCCAAAAGTATGAAATTTCGAATTTTCCCGTTGTTGCGGCTCGATTTGCCGAATGAGGATGGAATTCCGCGAGGATCCCGCGGTCAGAATCATGACTTGACAATGCTGGCGCATCGTATCCTATGCCGATATAATCGCCGGCTCTTTTTTGCACGCACAGATTACGCTGAATGAACCAATCTGCCGAACAATCCCGACTGAAGGAACTGATCAGCCGCGGCAAGGAGCAGGGGTTTCTGACCTATTCCGAGGTCAATGACCACCTGCCCGACTCTATCGTGGCCGCGGAACAGGTTGAAGACATTGTCAATATGATCAACGACATGGGAATCAAAGTCGTTGAAAAACCGCCGGCCGACACGGAAACCTTCGGCCTCAGCGATGACAACGTCGAAACCGATGACGAGGCAGTCGAAGAAGCCGCTGCCGCACTCGCCAGTGTCGATTCCGAATTTGGCCGGACCACCGACCCGGTGCGCATGTACATGCGTGAAATGGGCACGGTCGAACTGCTGACCCGAGAGGGAGAAACCGAGATTGCCAAGCGGATCGAGGATGGCCTGCTACAGATCCGCCATGCATTGGCGTATTACCCGCCAGCCATCACCACCCTGCTGGAATACTGGGACAAGGTCGAGGCCGAGGAAATGCGTCTGAGCGACCTGATCGTGGGATTCACCGAACCCGAGGTCGACAACCCGATGCCGCCGGCCGCCAAATCGGAAGATGAGGAAGAGGACCCCGGCCCGACAGGCCCAACCATGGAAGAAGCCCGCGAGCGCTTTGAGACGATTCGCAAGCTCTCCACCAAGATCGCCAAGTCCCGGCCGTCGAAGACACGGGAGAAGGCGCAATTGCAGATGGCGGACCTGTTCACCGAACTGAAGCTGGTCCCCAAGATTCTGGACGGCATCATCAAGGAGATGCATGAAACAGTCGCCAATGTCCGGACACTGGAACGCGATATCATGAAACTCTGTGTGGCCGAGGCAAAGATGCCTCGCAAGGAGTTCATCTCCAGCTTCCGCGAGAACGAGACCAACCTCGACTGGCTCGACCAGTACATCAACTCGGATCACGCCTATGCAGAGGCGCTGGCCGAAAAGAAAGAAGAGGTGCAGGCACTTCAGAAGTCACTGAAGAAAATCGCTGACACAGCGGGACTCGAAATCGCGGAACTGAAAGAGATCAACCGCAAGATGTCCATCGGCGAGGCCAAGGCACGGCGTGCCAAGAAGGAAATGGTCGAGGCCAATCTGCGATTGGTGATCTCCATTGCCAAAAAGTACACCAATCGCGGCCTGCAGTTCCTCGACCTGATTCAGGAAGGCAATATCGGCCTGATGAAAGCAGTGGACAAGTTCGAATACCGGCGCGGCTACAAGTTTTCGACCTATGCCACCTGGTGGATCCGTCAGGCCATTACCCGCTCGATTGCGGATCAGGCACGCACCATCCGGATTCCGGTGCACATGATCGAAACCATCAACAAGCTGAACCGCATCTCGCGGCAGATGCTGCAGGAGAAAGGTCGCGACCCGACACCTGAAGAGCTGGCGGAGCGCATGGACATGCCCGAAGCAAAAGTCCGCAAGGTGCTGAAGATCGCCAAGGAACCGATCTCGATGGAAACCCCGATCGGCGATGATGAAGACTCACATCTGGGCGATTTCATCGAAGACAGCAACGCGATCTCCCCGGTCGACTCAGCCACCAACCTGAGCCTCAGCGAGGCCACCACTGGCGTGCTCGGTTCTCTGACCAGCCGCGAAGCCAAGGTACTGCGGATGCGCTTCGGCATCGGCATGAATACCGACCACACGCTCGAGGAGGTCGGCAAACAGTTCGATGTCACCCGCGAACGGATACGGCAGATCGAGGCCAAGGCCCTGCGCAAACTGCGCCATCCGTCCCGGTCGGACATGCTGCGCAGCTTTCTCGACCTGGAACACTGACCTGTCGGCGCGACTTCGTCTCGCGCTCCGTTTCGGGCCCTTAGCTCAGTTGGTTAGAGCAGTCGACTCATAATCGATTGGTCGCAGGTTCGAGTCCTGCAGGGCCCACCAGTTTCGTCGATCGAACGCTGAAAATGACAGCGCCGGTTGCAAAGCAACCGGCGCTTCCCGTTATCACATACGACTTCGGATCAGCAGATCAGCCCGATACGGCTGGCCCATTCGGCGCATCACCAGGCACATCACCTTCTGGCGCCTGTAAAATCGGATCTTCCGCAAAACCGCTGAAATCCGGCCCTTCGACCTTTTCATCACCGGTGATCACCAACTCTTTGCGATCCCGTGTCTCTCCATCCGCAGAAATCCGCTCTTTGACAACCCGCAGCACCCCGTCCCAGGTTTCAAACCGGATCTGGTCTTCGAACCGAGGCCAGAACTGGGGTTCGGGACGATCGCCACCAAAGTTGGGGATCTCATCACCGTTGTCATCGCGGAAAAAGGTGATCGCAAAGTGCACAAACTTGCCGCCTTTCAGAAAATCACCGATGCGCGGTTGCAACGTATAGGTGCCCTGATCGGGATCGGCAATCGCCACCCTCTTCCTGACCGGTTCGGCTGGCTGCTCCTCACCCGGTGGTGAAACAGGCACTTCTTCCGAAATCAACGCCACCTTCCAGGGGCCATCGAGCTTTTCAGGTATCTTGCCCTGAATGGTGAATGTGGCATCCGGATTCAGCGGCTCACCCACGTAGAAGTCAGCAAAGCCACAGCCTCCCTGACCGAGAAAATTACCATTACCGGTATCGATAAACTCGGCGCAGACATTGACACTGTAACGGCCCTGCCCTGCTTCAAGTCTGTCGAGCGGTTCAGGCAGGGTGAAGGATTGCCCAAACAACCGCCGTCCTTTTTCACCGGAGAAGTAGATATTCTCCCACTTCGGCGACTGCCCGGATTCATCTGCGCTGTTCTTGAGCACATTGAGTGAATATCCAACCCTGACACCCTCTGGCAACTCGCCACGAGGAGGCGTCCACTTGAACGTGACCTTGGCCTTGTCAGGCACGCCATCCTCATCAGTGTCGACATTCAATGCGAACGTGGTGATTCCGCCTTCTGCCTGCCATTTGCGGTTGAGTTCCTCCCACCGCTGTTGGCATTCCTCATCATCACCCTTGAACTGACATGCCTGCGGCCATCGTGGTTGACCGTGCGGTGTGGTCAGTTGCGGTGCCGCGTCCTTCATGCCGACGATGACTTTGCGTTCGAAATCACGCTCCGCAACAACATTGCCAGCCTCATCCGAGACCTTGACCGTATATTTTCCGGAAACGAAATCGGAGATGATGTCGTCCAGGGTCGGTTGTACCGGCTGCCCGGCAGAGCCGCCGCGCTGGTGATTGGCCTTCGCCCAGGGGTCGAGCACAAAACACTGATCCGGGCCAGGTCCACTGTTCCCGTCGGACTCGCCACCGGGTTGTCCTTTGGGGCCATCACCAACCGGTCTGAACAAGTCCCGTTCATTATCCAGCACAACATGCTTACGCTCACCGTCATGAGTGGGATAAGTCAGCTCGACCGACAGATTGCCAGTGCCTTCACTGCCGTTGAATGCAGACAAGTCGTTCACACAGACATTGGCTTGCAACGCATCATATTCGGCGCCACCAGCTTTTTCGGCTGACGCGATCCAGATCTTGCCCGGATGAATATCCAGGTGCTGGATTTCCACACCCTGGAGTTTCGCCAGATTCTCTTTGTCGAAAAAGCCGAACAACTGCATCAGGCCCGGATTTTGGTCACTGGGATCAAAATACATCGGATCGAAATCGAAGGGTTTATCGAATTTGATATTCACACCCCGGCCATCCCCACCTTCTTCGACCGATACCAGGTTGTCCAGCTGCTGACCGACTGCCGCTTCGATCAGTTTGGGGACATAGTGATCGGTGACGAAAATGGTGAATACGATACCTTGCGGCACATTGAAAGCCGTTTCCGGCGTGAGCGCCTCATTGCGCCATTCGGTTGCGGGGAACACCGCCTGAATGATGGCGGGAATCTCTGCCAGACGTTTTTTCTCATCCTCGGTCAAAGACTGACCGCCGTCTTTCTTGTCACGCAGGCGGTACATCTCATCCAGAAGCCTTTCAAAGGCGGCCAGTGCCTCATCAACATTCAAACCTGCCAGTACCGATTCAACCGCGTCAGGTTCGGGCAAGGCCCTAAGTGCAGGTGCCGGTTCACCACCCGCTTCACCGCTTGGCCCCTGATTGAATC
>CAZTJP010000216.1:0-4311 GCA_964613895.1 uncultured Thiotrichales bacterium
TGAGAAATGGCGGGATAGTCGTTCATTTTTTGTGCGCCCCTATACAGTTTTGTATACGTCAGCGGGGAACATCCAGTCCTCGGGTCAGTCCCATTCCACAGTTGGTCCACCGGCCAACCCGGATTTCTCATCGGGACAGGTAGCGAGGCCGCAGTCGTGACCCGGTGGGAAATCCAGGATTCCTGCGATTTTTTGTGGGTGGGCTACACTTCATTAGGAGACGTCGACAATGAAAAGCCGTTATCGAAACATGTCAGTGGGTGGTGATTCAGGATCGGTTTCGACCGCACCGGCCGTACTGAATGGGTCAACCAGAGAAACGGGAAACGCGAACATGCTCCATCGCATCCGGTTACTGATGGTATTCAGTGTGATGGCGCTGCTGGTGGCGATTGCCGTCATTGTCATGGCTGCGCAGCGTGAACAGGCGCTGGTCGCGCAACAGTTCGCGCAGCAGAAAAAGTTGTTGTCGGAAACTTCATATTCGATTGCGCGTTATATCCTCGACAAACGCCGGGCTCTTCAGTCGTTCGTCACTGAAAACCATGGTTTGCTGTTGCGGCTGCGTTTTGATCCGCAGAACCCTTCCTTGTACGCCTTGCTTCAGCAGCGGGTGGCGGCCCGATTTCCGCACCAGACCCATTTTACGATCATCGATCAACACGGCTCTCCGATCTGGATGGATATCGAGGGGGAGGTCGGACCCGTGTGCCGCAGTGAGATCGCGTTGTTCAACAAGGAGGTACAGGAGTCTGGTGCTTCGGCCACCAACAAGATCCTGATTCATCCCAACGTCAATACCTACCACTATGACTTGATGGCGTTGCTGGCGGTGAGTCCCGGGGTGAACAATATTTTTCTGGTCAGCTTCGACCCGGCGACTTTGGTGGAGATTTTGAAGCGACATGAGTTGTCGGGACACCATTTGATGCTGGTGAAAAAGGGCGATAATTCATTGATCGAGGTGACTTCGGCAGGGGCCAGGGACAGGATTGGCCGTGATATCCGGCTCGACAGTGAGGAGTTGTCGCGCATCAAGACGTTCGCCGAGGTCGATGGGACAGGGTGGCGGGTGGTCGATCTGCAGGACAAGGCTCGGATCGAAGCCTGGCGAACCCATCTCTGGCAGCGCGCGATTATCATGGGTATTACGTTTTTGCTGGCAAGTCTGGTATTGATGGTGATGTTGCAGCGGATTGGCCGGCGCAATTAGGAGACATTTCAGTGGGACTGCACCCAAACGGTATCAGAGAGTTCAGGGGGATTGTGGCAGTGCTCTTGGTGGTGCTGACCGTGATCGGTGCGCCTGTTGTCGTCGCGGTTCAGCAGTCCGGCCCAGCTGAATCCGGGAGCCACGAGGTGTCCGGGGGTAGAAAGGGGGCATTCCTTGGCGGCAAGGAAACGGTGTATCCGGACTGGTTCAAGGACAGTTTTCTGGATTTCAGCGAGGATGTCCGGGAGGCAGCCAGCCAGGGTAAACGGGTGCTGCTGCTGTTCCATCAGGACAATTGCCCTTATTGCAATGCGTTGATTGAAAAGAACCTTTCCCAGAAACCCATCGAAACCTTGCTGAAGTCGAAGTTCGATGTGGTGGCGCTGAACATGTGGGGTGACCGCGAGGTGGTGCCCATCGGTGGGGAAACGTTCACGGAGAAGAAGTTTGCCGAGGCGTTGAAGGTACAGTTCACGCCGACCCTGATCTTTCTCAATGAGCAGGGGCAGACGGTATTGCGGCTCAACGGTTATCTGCCACCGCGCAAGTTTCGCGCGGCACTGGACTATGTCGCGGGCAAGTTGGAGGCGGAGATGCCGTTTCGCGATTATTATGCGAAACAGGCCAAGGCGGCCGGGAAAGGCGGCTCAACACTGCATGAGGAACCATTCTTTGCCCGGCCACCGTATGATCTGCACCATACTGGCGGGCGGCCCGTGGCGGTATTTTTCGAACAGCGCGATTGTCCGGCCTGTGATCGGTTGCACGAGCGCGTGCTGGCTGATGCCACCACCCGTAAGCTGTTGAAGCGTTATCTCAACGTGCAGTTGGATATGTGGTCCGACCAGCCATTGGTGACGCCCGACGGCAGACAAACCACGGCGCGGCGCTGGGCGAAGAAACTCAACGTCTTTTATGCGCCTTCGATTTTGCTGTTCAACGAGCATGGCGAGGAAGTGATTCGCGCCGAGGCGATGTTCAAGCGCTTTCACACCCAGTCGTTGTTCGATTATGTGGCCAGCGGCGCGTACAAACAGCAGCCCAACTTCCAGCGCTATATTTCCGACCGGGCTGATCGGATCCGGGAGCAGGGGATCGATGTCAATATCTGGGAGTAGCTACTCACCGCCAATTTGAGCAGTTATTGGTCTGTGCTGAGTCGTGACATTGGGGACTGATGGTGAGAGCGTCATTGTTGTTGGTCGGGGTGCTGGCCTTGATACTCGGCAGTTTGCCGGGTTGTGATGGCGGTCGGTCTGGCCCGGCCGATCCATCGGCAGGGGATGGGGCAGGCCCCGGACCAGAGGCTCCAGCGTCATCGAGTAACTCCGGTGGCGCGGCCTGTCCAGACTCGCACCCTGCAGCACTGTTCAGAAATCAGCATGGGGATGGCACGTTCTACACTGTGAACGGGCCAGGTGCCTGTAGCTTTCCTCAGGATGACAGTCAGATGATTGCGGCCATCAACAGCCCGCAGTATCAGGGTGGGGCAGCCTGTGGTGCTTGCCTCGAGGTCCGGGGGCCGTTGGGTGCAGTGGTCGTCCAGGTTGTCGATCGCTGCCCCGAGTGCCGTCGTGGTGATCTGGATCTGAGTGAAGCCGCTTTCTCACAGATTGCCGACCCTGCTCAGGGCCGGGTCGAAATCAGTTGGGACGAGATCCCGTGCCCGATCGAGGATCCCGTCAGATATTATTTCAAGCCCGGCAGCAGTCAGTGGTGGGTGGCCGTGCAGGTACGCAACCACCGTAACCGGGTCGCGCGCTTCGAAGTGTTGGGCAATGATGGCCGGTATCGGGAGCTTCCCCGGGTGGATTATAATTACTTCGTGGCTTCCACCGGCTTGGGACCCGGTCCGTTGACGTTCCGGATCAGCGATATCTTCGGTAATTCGATCGAGGATGGCAGCATTGTTCTGCAACCTGGTCAATCGGTGGTCAGCCAGGGGCAGTTCCCTTTGTGCCATTGACGTCAAGCGGCGCGGAGATTGACCCCGTTCTCTGTCGATCATTTTGGCTGATGGAAAAGATTGCCGAACACGTTTTTCGACAGCGCTTTCCAGCGCTGGATGCCGCCTTCAATCAGCGCCTGTTCGATGCGTTTCTGGCGCGCCGCGATGAGCCGGGCGTGCGCAAGACGCATCTGTTCGAGGGCCGTTATGAAAATATCTACCTCGACCGGGATTGCTGCGCCGAACTTTCTCGCGTGCTGACCGAGGCGCAGCGGACGGCGGAGTCCATCATAGGTGCCAAAGGGTTGTCAGTGGGGTTCTGGTTCAATGAAATGCCACCAGGGCATCGCACCTTGCCGCACACGCACGATGATCTGGATGAGCTGCTCTCGGGTGTTTACTACGTGATGGCTCCCCCGGGCAGTGGCAACCTGAAGATCGGGGATGAACCGGATTCGATCGTGGTCACGCCAGAGGCGGGCATGATGGTTTTCTTCCCGCCCGACCGGGTTCATGAGGTTGAGAGGAACGCCTCACCCGATACCCGTTTGTCGATAGGTATGAACTTCGGCTTGAGGGATGGCGAAGACTGATTGCCAAGTTATACTGTGAATATTACCAGCTCTTGAAACTGTGATCCCATTCATGGGAAAAGTGTATCCATTGGTGTAGGCTCAACCGTGTACCGTGCTGGGGAGTGCAGTACGCACGAGCGAAACATAACAACACAATAATCGCTCGCTGGGGGTGTCAGATCCGTAAAACGGGCTTATAACCAGGGAGAAATATTGTGTTCAGCAACAAAAGGGCCAAATGGCTCTCACTCGTCTTGCTGGTCTTGATCGGGGCTTCCATATCAGGATCACTGACAGCAGAAGAAAACAGTTTTTTCTATTTCCCTTCTCACGCAACATCCCCTGCTCATATCATGACGCTTGAACCTTTGCTGTGGTTACTCGGTTCAGCGTTGCTTGGCATGATTGGTGTCAAGCGATTTGGCGGGAAATGAAGAAGTCACCGTAGAGTGAACCCGGCGGGATAGGGTAAATCGGTAAGGCTCAGATTCTTGGCCAGGTGTTCCTGCCGCTGTCGGTCTACGGCAGCGGTAAGGCGTCCTGGCCCGCATTTCTCACAGGATCACGCCTGCGGC
>CAZTJP010000217.1:0-4307 GCA_964613895.1 uncultured Thiotrichales bacterium
CATCACACCACCTTGAGCGGTCTCGCTACGCGACTCTGTGAGAAATTCGGGCTAGACATTCATCCAAGGCCATGTTTCTCGATGAGACGGTAGATGTTTCTTTCGCTGACCCCCATGGCTTTGGCTACCTTGCCGCGATGGCCCGAGTATTTTTCCAGCAGCATGGTGAGATAGGTTTTTTCAATTTCAGCCAGGGAAGGTTGCTCTTCGAATTTCAGAACGGTACTGAACAGGCTTTGGTCGGGGTCTTCGCCAGAGAAGGCGAGATGTTGTGGGCGGATGTCCGGCAGGTCGCGGGAGAGAATGATGGCGCGTTCGATGACATTGCGCAGTTCACGCACGTTGCCTGGCCAGTCATAGGCGACCAGTTGGCGCATCGCGGTACGTGTAACCCGTTTGGATATCTTGCGTGAGAAACTGTGGTTGTTGATGAAGTGGAGTACCAAGTCAGGAATGTCTTCACGTCGTTCCCGCAGCGGCGGCATGGTGATCGTGAAGGCATTCAGCCGATATAGCAGATCCGCTCTGAATTCCTTGTTGCGGACCATCTGCTCGAGATCCCGATTGGTGGCCGCAACGACTCGTGCATTGGAGTGAATGTCCAGCGAGCCACCAACGCGCCGGAATTTTCCGGTTTCGAGGAAACGCAAAAGCTTGGCTTGAATGGCCGGACTGATTTCACCGATTTCATCGAGAAACAAGGTGCCTCCCGCGGCAGCTTCGATCAGGCCCTTTTTGCGTTTATCTGCACCGGTAAAGGCCCCCCTTTCATGACCGAATAATTCACTTTCAAACAGGTTTTCCTGGATGGTACAGCAATCCAGTGCAATGAAATTCCGCTCGCAGCGAGGACTTTGTTCGTGGATTTCATGGGCTACCAGTTCCTTGCCAACGCCACTTTCACCGTGAATCAATACGGTCATGTCGGTGGGGGCGACCACCTCGATCATTTGCTCGACTTCCATCAGGCCCCGGCTTCGTCCCACCAGCAGTTTTTGTTCCCGGTTGCGCATCTGGCTGCGGCAGGCTTGGAAGTTTTGCCGCAATGATTCGGTTTCGAGTACACGATTGATGACCAGTTCCAGTTCTTCCGGATTGATCGGCTTGGTGAGGTAGTCGGCGGCACCGGCGTGAATAGCCTCAACAGCCTGACGAACGCTACCATAAGCTGTCAGCATGATGACGGGCTGATGCACCGCCAGTTGAGGAATGAGTTCGTCGCCATCGATGTCGGGAAGCCGTTTATCGAGCAGTACAAGGTCTGGATGGTGAGTTTCCAACCACTGACGGGCGTCATGCCAACTCGTGGCCCCGTGCGCATCGAAACCGCTTTCCTTCAGTTGGCTGACCAGCAACTGGTTGAGCAGTTTGTCATCTTCGATGACCAGAATTGAGACGCTCATGAGGATTCCGGTGTTGGAAAAATGATTGTAAAGCACGCGCCGTGTGGTTTGACATCAGTGACACGGATTTCTCCTCCATAACGGTGTACGATCGACTGGCAGATGGTCAGGCCCAGACCCACGCCGTATTGTTTGTTGGCTCGGTGGCTGAAAAACGGGTCGAAGATGTATGGCTTGTCTTCTGGTCGGATGCCTGCGCCGTTGTCTTGAAAAGAAAGTTCAACGCAATCTTGTCTGCTTGTCGATGAAATCCTGATGATCCCACCTTCGGGCATCGCATGAAAGGCATTCTGTGTCAGGTTGAGCACCAGCATCCGGATATCGTGATCGGCTGCGATGATTCTTGGGGTCGGATCGGCCAGCGAGAGTGCGATATCTACATTGGATTTTTCTGCTTCGTAGCGCAACAGTGAGACTGTTTCCTGGATGGCAGTATTGATTTCCACCAGTTGCTGTTTTTCGGTGTTCAGCGTGGTCAGTTTGAGCAGGCTTTGTGAGACAGAGATGCACTTGTCGATTTCTCCATCAACCAGTTTGAGGTAGTTACCCACTTTTTCTGGTTGGACGCTTTCGTGGTCGAGTTTTGTCAGGACGCTTTGCAGTGCAAGCCGGATCGAAGCCAGCGGGTTGTTGATTTCATGGGCGACACCTGCTGCCAGTTCGCCGAGGGCAGCAAGCTTCTGTTCATGAGAAAATTGGAGGTCGGCTGCCAGATCACGGATCGATTCGACGATAAAGCGGCGGGTTTTGCCGTTGGTGCTGATTTCCAGGGGGGCAGCAAAAATTTGAACGTCAAGTTGACGATCATTCGCCAGATTGAATTGCTGCATGGTTTTCACTGTGCCGCCATGGGCAGCGAGTTCGTAGACAGGACAGGTATAGAGTGTGTGCGGGCAGGGAGAATTTCGACGGTGACTGCTTCGATAGCAATAGCTGCCTACCGGGTTCATGTCGTCCAGTTCGAGTTGCTTGCGATAGGCAGTGTTGACCAGGGTGATCCGGAAATCCTCATCGATGACTCGAAGTCCATCGGGAATGGCGTCGACGAGCGCTTGCAGATAATCCTCTTTTTCCAGTAACTGTTGCAGGCTGGTATTGAGGCGGTCAGCCATCCGGTTGAAGTTCGTGGCCAGTTCGCCGAATTCGTCTTGGCGATCGATCTGAACTCGTTGATCGAAATTGCCCTGGGCGATCTCGCGGCTGGCGAGATTGAGCAGTGACACGGGCTCGAGTACTTGCCGGCGCATGAATCGCCATACCATCCAGCTTGTGAGGGATGTAATGATCAGGCCAGCAGCCACCAGGCCCGCGAGGCCGGATCGCGCCTTGCGAATGATTTTATCAGCGCGGTAGTCGACGACCAGAATGCCATTGACCGGGTTGTCACGGGGGTTGCCATGACACTGTGAGCAGGGTGGGTGATTTTTTACCGGGTTGACCGAGCGTAGCACCCGGTTGCCGTTTTTGTCGTTGACGAAACGGGTAGACGGTTGGGCGGTTCGCATGTTGCTGGCACAGCTGGGACAAACTTCTGAAAGTGGCGTCTCATAGGGTAGGCCGATGATGCGTTCTGTGCCGGAAAAGCGGACTTCACCTCTTGGGTTGAGGATAACCACATCACGGATCTCGGGCTGTTCACTCAAACGGGAGACGATACCGCGTAAGCCCGGGATGTCTCGTTTGAGCATGGCATTTTCGAGCGATGCCTGTAACAACTGATTGACGGCAATGGAAGCCTCGCTGCGCTCTCCGCGCAGCTGTGCTTGATAAGTCATCCAGAACAGAAAAAGAAATACCAGCGACATCAGCACAAGCACTGCCATCAAAAGTGAGAGCAGCTTGCGGGTGAGTCCGGCCTGACGGTACATCTGAGGGGTGATCGTTTGCTCGCTACCATGCTGTTTTATCACAGGCGTTTGGCATGCGACAAACGGAAAATGTTCTGAATGCGGGGTTGCCGGATCCTTTCTGACAATTTGGCATATTTTATCGTTGGGTTGGGTTATCTAACTGATGATAAAGGTTTATTTGTTCCCTGTCGTTTCTGGTTACGTGGACGATGGTGGTTCTGGATACACGATTCCGTGGTCTATCGGGGGCCGGAAGGTGTGGTTATGCCAATTTGTCAGAAAACTGATTTTTCATCGTCACCGTCAGTTCAAGTCTCCGTTTCAGTCGAGATCTGATGTCAAAGCTTGAGATCGTATTCTCGCGCACCTGTCCGACGAATAATTAATCTTTCTAATTCATGCAGTTATCAATCTATCAAGTCTCTCGTCCGAGTTCGCTCGGTCAAGTACGTCTGCTATCGATACTCCCGGATATTATGTGATGTGGCACACAGTTTGCTTTAGGGAGAGCAGGAAACGATTCCATATGCAGACATTACCTAAGGTGAAGATATGCTTCCTGTTATCCGTCATTGCGCCATTCATGTAGGGCATATCACTATGGTGGGTGTTCTTGTTCTGTTTCTCGCTGCACCAAGTTACACGCTGGCTTATCCGATTGCGGGCGTTAACCCCGATCAACGGCCGGTGGGTGCGCCCGTGCTTGGACCACTGGTGAAAGACAATGCGTGGTATCGCCGGGCATTGCATGGTGTTCAGCCTCCTTATCCAGCCACTTTGCGGTTCCTTGAAGATCAAGGGCGATGGTTTACACCTTTTATCCATCCGGGAATGACTGGCCGGTATGACATTCGGGGGTGGCATCGGAGAGTCCGATGATACGGCTGGAGCGACGATTGACTGTGTTTCCGGGGCGAATGCCCAACTAACCTTGATTCAGGAGAATTGAAATGATGAAAAAGCGAATGTTGTTGAATTTTGGTGGCGTGATGCTGGCTGCCTCGTTGAGTACTCCTCTGGCGTTTTCGGGACAGTACGGTATGTCCGGGATGAA
>CAZTJP010000218.1:0-4279 GCA_964613895.1 uncultured Thiotrichales bacterium
ACATCCCTTAGGCTGGCTCTCTCTGTCCTGTGTGATGGTGGGGCAGGTTCCAATTTGCAGTCCGCGCTCCGGTATACTGGACCGGTTGTGAGATTGGAGTCTGGCGTGTCACGAGTTTCCGTTCATGAAGCGGCGTTGCAGGTCCTGATGGCCTGTGACGTGGATGAGAAGTGTGAGTCAGCGCTGGGGTTGCCGGCGCGTTACCTGGCGGGAGCGTTTGCGGGGCAGGCATCGAAACCGGCTGAGGTGGTGGCGACGCCTGGTCAACCTGACAAACCGCGGCTGGTCTGCGCGCGCGATTTACCCAGAAGGAAACTGACTTCACGCGAAGGGCGGGCGGCTTTCGTCCATGCGCTGGCGCACATCGAGTTCAATGCGATCAATCTGGCACTGGACGCGGTTTATCGGTTTCGGGGATTGCCGGAGTCGTTTTACCATGACTGGTTGGTGGTCGCGTCGGAGGAGGCACGCCATTTCACCGCGTTGCGGGATCGTTTGCGTGACTGGGGCTATGATTATGGCGATTTTGCGGCCCATGATGGCCTTTGGGCGATGGCCTGCAAGACAGCGGGTGATGTATTGACCCGCATGGCGTTGGGCCCGCGTTTGTTCGAGGCGCGAGGGCTGGATGTGACGCCGGGCATGATCGAACGACTGAACGCTGTGGGTGATTCGGTGACGGCAACGGTGCTGCAAATGATCTACGATGACGAGATCGGCCATGTCGCACTCGGCAGCAAGTGGTTCGGCTTTTTGTGCCGCCAGCGTTCGCTGGATGCCGAGGCGACCTATCTCGAACTGGTACGGCAGTTTTTCCCTGGTCAGCTTCGCGGAGACATGAATGTCGAAGCGCGTCTGGCGGCGGGGTTTTCTCAGGCGGAACTCGAGACGTTGGCGGCCGCGGGAGCAGAATAGCGGTGGCGCTGATCTGTGGTTCGAATTTTTTTCGGGAATGAATCGATACGATGAACGTATTCGGGATTGTTTGGCGCAGTCGAGTGCTTCTCGTGACTGTATGTTTATTCATACTCTTGCCTGGGTGTGGGCATCAATCCTCCTCCAAAACTTCCTCCGAGACGGCCCAGGTATTCTATTTCAGAGAACAGCAGGACAGTGGCACCGAGCCCTATGTCAGCCGGATGATCGTGACGCCCGATTTTCTGCGGGTCGATGAGGGCAAGGCCAGCGATGATTTTCTCCTGTATGATCGCAAGAAAAATTCAGTGATCAGTGTCACGCATGGGAGCAAGAGTTATTATCGGTTCGACCGGATGGGGAAACGCCCGGATCCTTCTGGCAGACCTGCCATGAAAACGGTCGATAACAGTGCTGGAGATATGCCTGCGGTGGCAGGTATCAAGCCCGTTTACAAGACCTATTATGCGAATGATGCGCGCTGCCGCGACGTGGTGTCGTTGCCGGGTTTCAAGGCGGATGCGGTGGCGGCGATGAGAGGGTTTCTCAGCGTCATGGCGGACCAGCATCGTGCGACACTGGCAAATACGCCCAAGCAAATGCGGGGCAGCTGTATGCTGGCCAATTTTATCTATGCACCCGTTGCATTTCTGGATGAAGGGTTTCCGTTGAAGGAATGGGATTATCGGGGTTATCGTCGCACCTTGGTGGACTTCAGGGAGGAGCCCGTGGATCCAGCTTTGTTTGTCATTCCCGAGTCGTACGAAAGACTCACCTTGCCGACGGAATCCGTTACGCGCGGCAAGGAAAGCCAGTGACCCTTGGAAGGAGGGTGGGTGGGCGCTCCGCCTTGCGGCGGGCGCCCACGGTTGGTGTTACAGCTGGATACGTGGGGGCTTTTGGTTCATCACCTCTTCGCCCGTCATTTGTACCCTGCCCATAGGATAGTCGTACTGCGCTTCCAGTCCGTCTCCGACTGACTTGAAGATCCGGGCAATGTTTTTCGATGCCCGGTTCAGCCAGCTGGCCGAAGCCTGCTGCCCGTGCCGGGCATGAACAGTCTCTTCGGAAACTGGAGAGTGGTGTTCGTATCGCATACTGGCCTCCTGAAGGTCTGGGACTGCCGTTACCAATTCCATCCATCATGGTATTTGATGCATGGATATACGTTTTTAGTCGAGTTTTTCCGGGGTGTCAAATGAATTTCGTAGTGATTTTGTTGTTATTTAACAACACTTTTTTTGAAAAAAATTGCTGTGTTTACAACACCTTGTTTTATTTGTGAAGTTGTGTTGAGTAAAATTCACTAACTTTCAGGCGCTTGCGAACAGGTATTGAACCGGGTTTTATTCCGAGTCTGGTGTTGTTTTTTTGTGAGAACAGCGCTGGAAGATTTTACTGATAGTAATAATCGTATTTGGAAAGAATTTCGTTGGTGAATTTCCAGGCATCCTTGTAGGTGAGATCGCTGTTGTCGGGAAAGATGATTCGTATGTAGAGTTTTTTGCCGTATTGCTGTTTGAGGTCGGCAAGAATTTCATGCATGCGTTTGATTGAATATTCGCTGAAGTCGTCTTCGCCGGGCAATTTCAATTCTACGATCGGGTTACCGTTTTCGCGGCGATACCGCAGTGAAACGACCGTTTTACCCTTGGCGGTTCGGGCGGGGCGAACCAGTTTCTGATATTTGCTCTCCAGTGCCAAATAGTCCGAGCGCAATTTTTCCAGGGCTTCCTCGGTCATGGCTTTTCCTGCTGTGGCTTGTTCGATTGCCAGTGCCTGACGTTCACGCTCGTGCTTCAGGCCGGCAATCGATTTTCTGGCGGCGGCCAGTTCGGCCACGCGGGCATTCAATTCCCTGCTGCGTTCTGCCAGTTCCTTGCGCGCCTGTTCGGATTCTTTTTCGAGTGCGTCGAGTCGTTCCAGCGTTTGCTGGATTTCCCGGTTCTTGTCGTTGAGTTTTCGTTGCAGGACGTCGGAGAGGTTGGTTGCACGGAGCAGTTTATCGCTGAGTTCGGCAAGCTGTTTTTCCAGTCTGGCTTTTTCCTGCTCGCTCTTCATGCGTTCGAGTTGGGCAACCGAGAGGAGGTTTTCCAGTGCGGAGAGCTTGTCCTCGAGCGACATATTTTCTTCCAGCCGCAGTCGGGCTTGTTCCGCGGCGCGGCGTTCCGATTCCAAAGTCTGGGTCAGTTTTTGCGTCAACCCCGAGTTGCGAATGACCAGGAAAGCGGTCGAGATGAGAAAAATCATCACCACCACCATCATGATATCGGCGAACGAAGGCCAAAAGCTTTCTTCGCTGGCGTTGATGCCGCCGTGGTCGGGGCGCAGGTCGGGGAACTCGTTCATTGCGGTGGACGGCGCTCGGCCAGACGGAACCCGCGCAGCAGGATCTTGCGTAGATCCTCGACTTGCTGGGTCAGTTCTTCCATGTGTTCGTCATGAGAGAGAATGGCTTGCCGCATCAGGTCCTCACTGGCTTTCTGGTCATTCTGGGCCACCAGCATGTTGCGGACCACTTGCTGCAGGGAGTCGATCACGGTAGCCAGTTCTTCGGCGATGTTGTCGGTTTTGATGCGGAAGCGCGGCATCAGATAATCGGTGGTGATGCTTTCGATGGCGCTGAGGATACGGGTGCGCCGAATCATCGTGCGTGAAAAGAAAAACCCGAAAATGACATAGCAGACGATGGCCGTCATGGTGGTGGACAGCGCTGTCGACATACCGTCCACGACCAGGTCGATGCCCTGGGTGTCGCCAGCGCTGGTATGCAGCAGATTGGAGGCGCCAAACAGCGCGATCGACAGCGATACCATGGTGCCGAAGACACCGGCCAGGATCAGGATATTATGTACGAAGCGAGGCGAGTTGCCGCGACTGCTTTCCTCGGCCAGCAGAATTTGCGCCAACGCGGCGTGGTTGGGGGTGATGCCTTCGCGTCGTGCCCGGGCCATCGAGACGTAGCGGCGCGCGATCAGCGATTGCGGGTCGATGTCCGGTGACTGCCCGGGTTGGTGGTGCGCCAGGAACCGCATGAATCCGGCGATCGCCTGTTCCTCTTTCCGATAGCGCCACAACAGTAGAATCAGGCGCAGCATGCCAGCCAAAAACAGCGCGACGACAATGCCATTGAGCGTCAGCGCGGTCACGGTGATATGCTGGCGAAAATAGAGTTCCATGATGGGTTCTCGAAACCAGAACAGCAGCGCTGCCAGTGTGACCAGCGTCAGCACGATGGCCAGCAGCAGATTACGGCTTGCGGTGGACTTGAATGTGAAATCCGTCATGGTTTGCGGGTTACGGAGGCCGGAAGGCGATTATAGCCCAGCACGGATGCGCAGGCTTGTGCATCTTCACGCATTGG
>CAZTJP010000219.1:0-4270 GCA_964613895.1 uncultured Thiotrichales bacterium
GAGAAATGCGGGCTAGCATCGTTTTCATGTCCTACCTCCTTTGGATTGGATATAACCAAAGTTATACGCTTGTTCCTGCCCGTTCGCAAAGGCTATGATCGACACAACACCGCTGCCTGCGATCATCGCTTCATGACCACTGCGATACCGACCGACTCACGCCTTCAACAATTGGAAAACTGGCTCCGCAGCCTGCCTGGACTGACCGAGCCATCCATCTCGGTCGCCTCGGCGGACGCCAGCTTCCGGCGCTACTTCCGCATCCGCACCGACGCCGCCACATTGATCGCCATGGACGCGCCACCAGAGAAGGAAGATATTCATCCCTTCATTGCCATCTCCGAACGACTGACTGCCGCAGGGGTACGCGTTCCCGCCATCTTCCACCGCCATGAACAAGCGGGTTTTCTGCTGCTCGAAGACTTTGGTGACCAACCCTACCTCAGTGCCCTGGATACACACAGCGCAGATCATCTCTACGGCCAGGCGTTGTCCGAACTGGCGCGCATCCAACAAACACCCACCGCTTCCCTGCCCCGGTATGATGCACCATTACTGAATGCCGAAATGGCTTTGTTCCAGGACTGGTATCTCGAACGCCATCTCGGCCACCGGCTGACTACGGCACAGCAAGCCGAGCTGCAAACGGTATTCGAAGCCCTGATCGAAAATGCGCTGGCACAACCCCAAACCTTCGTACATCGTGACTACCATTCCCGCAACCTCATGGTGCTGGAGGAAAACCGGCCAGGCGTCATCGACTACCAGGACGCTGTCGTCGGCCCGATCACCTACGACCTGGTCTCGCTGCTGCGTGACTGCTATATCCGCTGGCCACGCGAACGGGTTGAACACTGGGCACTGGCGTTTCGCCACCGCCATCCATCCACGGCACAGGTTTCCGAACAGCAATTTCTGCGCTGGTTCGACCTGATGGGTGTCCAACGTCACCTCAAGGCAATCGGAATCTTCGCCCGGCTCCATCTCCGTGACGGCAAATCCGGCTATCTCGATGACATCCCCCGCACCCTTGGCTACCTGCGTGATATCGCACCACGCCACCCCGAAACCCGCCCGCTGGCCAAATTGCTCGCCTCGCTAGAATGAAACACGCCATGATCCTGGCAGCGGGACGCGGCGAACGCATGCGGCCACTGACCGACCACACGCCCAAACCCCTGCTGCCCGCCGGTGGCAAGCCACTGATCGAATATCACCTGGAACGGCTGGCCGCAGCCGGATACGAGCACATCGTCATCAACACACACCACCTCGCCGAACAGATCGAACGCCATCTCGGCAACGGCGAACAATACGGCCTCCAGATCGACTATTCCCGGGAACACCCCAAAGCACTGGAAACCGGCGGCGGCATCTTTCAGGCATTACCGATGCTGGGCAGTGAGATATTTTGCGTGGTCAATGGCGATATCTACTGCGAACACCCGCTACACGCACCTGATCTGGAAAAAGATATACTCGCCCATCTGATACTGGTCGAAAACCCGCCCCATCACCCTGAAGGTGACTTTGGTCTCGAAGGAAATCAGGTCCGCATCGATACCCAACCGCAATGGACCTTCAGCGGCATCGGCTGGTACCGCCCGCAACTGTTCGCGCACTGCACGCCAGGCCGGTTTCCGCTGGCACCCCTGCTGCGCGAAGCCATCCAGCAAGGACAGGTCAGCGGCGAACACTATGTCGGCCGCTGGATGGATATCGGCACGCCTGCACGTCTCGCCCGGCTTGAACGATACCTTCAGCAATCTCTTTCAACCGAGGGACCATAAACGATGGGACAGGAAATCGATCGAACCCGTTTCCAGCCGGAAGACTTTGCCCGCTTTCGTCAGGCACTGGCACAGGAAACCCGGCAGCTCGAACAAACACTGACCCGGCACCCTCCCACCGGGGATGCCTGTTTCGCAGGTTTCGAACTCGAAGCCTGCCTGGTGGATAAAAACTCACAACTCCCCTCAGCCATCAACGAAACGTTTCTGGCGCGACTGTCCGACCAACCTATCACACCAGAGCTGGCCGCATTCAATATCGAATTCAACACCCCGGTTTTCCCATTACGCGAAACCATTCTCCGCCAAACCGAAAAAAGTCTCACAACCACCATCGACACCGCTGGGAAAACCGCCCGAGAACTGGGCGCCGAAGTGACATACTGTGGCATCCTGCCCACCCTGCGCGACGCCGATCTGACCGAAGCCAACATGTCGAAAATGAAACGCTATCGCGCGCTCAACGAACAAGTGCTCTCGTCCCGGCATGGAAAACCACTCAAACTCGACATCAATGGCCGTGAACATATCGCCTCAGTGCATTACAACGTCATGCTCGAAGCCGCTGCAACCTCTTTTCAAATCCACCTGCAAACGCCCTACACCGAATTCACCCGTCACTACAATGCCGCCCTGCTCATCTCCGCACCATTACTGGCCGCCTCACCCAATTCCCCTTTGCTGTTCGGAAAAAACATCTGGGAAGAAACCCGCATTCCACTATTCGAACAAGCCGTCGCACTCGGCGGCTACCACGGCGCCGCCAGTGGGCCGCTGCACCGAGTCTCCTTCGGCTCGGGATATTTGCAAACCTCGGTCATCGAAGCCTTTCGGGAAAACCTCGAGCATTTCCCGCCACTGCTGCCCATCGTCGATCACGACCCACTACCCTATGCCCACCTGCGCCTGCACAACGGCACCTTGTGGCGATGGAACCGCCCGCTGGTTGGATTCGACGCCGACGGCTCACTGCACATCCGCCTGGAACACCGCAGCCTGCCGGGTGGCCCCAGCGTACCCGACATGGTCGCCAACGCCGCACTGTTCTACGGACTGACCCATTACTACGCCACCACCGATCACCCGCCGATCGAATTCGCCACCGCGCGAGACAACTTCTACCAAGCCGCCCGTTTTGGTCCAGAAGCCAAACTGCACGGCTTCGACAAACACCGGATAGCCGCCCGAAAACTACTGCTCGACCGCCTCATCCCGAATGCTGCCGAAGGACTATCCCGCCTCCAGATCACCGCCAGTGACATCGAACACTACCTAGGTATCATCGAAGAACGCCTTGTCAGCGGCCAGACCGGCGCCGCCTGGCAACGCCGGGCGCTGGAAAAATACGACGGCGACCTCTCCCGGCTGACACAACGCTATATCGAACTGCAACAATCCGGACAACCTGTTCACCAGTGGGAAACATGACCAATCTGCAACAACTCGACACTCTTCCACCCGAACTGCTGACCAGCAAAGCACACGAATTGCACCAGCACTTCGAGCGACCGACACTGATCCACCTGCCCGGAACCCGTCAACGCCCCCTGTTTCTCTCCATCCTGCTGCATGGCAATGAAACCACCGGGCTGACCGCAGTCCAACAACTACTGAAAAAATATACAGCCACCCCACTGCCCCGTGCGCTCAGCCTGTTTCTCGGCAACACCGAAGCCGCCGCCCACCACCGGCGTCGTCTCGCTGACCAACCCGACTACAACCGCGTCTGGCCCGGAACCCACCTGCCCGACAGCCCCGAAACCCGGCTCATGGCCGAAATCGTCGATATCATGCGTGACAGAAAAGTCTTCGCCAGCATCGACATCCACAACAACACCGGCCTCAACCCCCACTACGCCTGCGTCAACGACCTCGCAGCCCAAAACCTGCAACTCGCCAACCTGTTCAGCCGCACCATCGTCTACTTCATCCAACCCCGAGGCACCCAGTCAGCCGCCCTGTCCGCCCTCTGCCCCGCCACCACCATCGAATGCGGCAAACCCGGCGAACCCCACGGCATCGCCCACGCACTCGAATTCATCGAAGCCTGCCTGCACATCTCCGCCATACCCGACCATCCGCCAGCCCCACACGACATCGCCGTCTACCACAGCCTGGCCCGCGTCCGCATTCCTGAAGACACCCCCTTCGGCTTCGCCGACAAAACCCACCAACCCCGCCCCGACCAACTTATCTTCCGCAGCGACCTCGAAACCCTCAACTTTCGAGACGCCGAACCCGGGCTGGAACTCGGGACATGCCCTGCCAACGGCAAAATCAGCCTCATCGCCACCCGCGAAGACGGTCTCGACATCACCGCCGACTTCTTCACCTGCGACGCCGGCAAACTCAAGCTCCGCAAACACAGCATGCTCTCAATGCTCACCCGCGACGAAAGAGTCATCCGCCAGGACTGCCTCTGCTACCTGATGGAACGTCTGGATCCCCCTCACAGTGACACCGAAAGCGTTCCGTGAACG
>CAZTJP010000220.1:0-4263 GCA_964613895.1 uncultured Thiotrichales bacterium
AATCCGGGCCAGTCAGCCTCGAGGTGGAACGATGCGCTTTTTTCGCAACCACAATCAGATCCAACGCTATATCGAGGCGCATCGCGCCCAGCTCTATCGACTGGCCTTCGCCTGGTGTCACAATGAGCAACTGGCCGAAGATCTCGTTCAGGACACCTGTATCAAGGCGCTGGAGAAGGCAGCGCAACTCAAGGATCGGGAAAAAGTCGCGGGCTGGCTGACGCGCATCATGCTCAACCTCCACCGCGATTGCCTGCGCAAGCAAAAGGATCTCGTCGATATCGACGATGCCGGCCTGGCCGACGACAGCGCCAATCCGGAACAAGTCGCCCGACAGGCCGATACCAGCGCCTGGGTCCGCTCCGTCATCGCCCGGCTGGGGGATGATCAGCGCAAGGTGCTGACCCTGGTAGATCTGGGTGATTTCAGTTACAGTGAAGTAGCGGCCATCATGGACATTCCGATCGGCACGGTCATGAGCCGTCTGTGCCGGGCCCGCCGGCAACTGAAGGTGCTGCTGGAAGAAGAAAAACAACATGCCACCAACAGAACCCAACCGCAATTAAGGCGAATCAAGTGAACAACGAGGAAAAAGGATCTTATTCAGAGGAATATCTGAACGCGCTGGTCGATGGCGAATTCTCCGCCGATGAAAAAGCCGAGCGCCTGAAACAACTGCACCTCGACCCGAAAGCCAGCCGGGAATACTGCCAGCTGCGCTCGATCAAGGAAATGGTTCAGTCTGCCTACGACCAACCACCTCCCGCCCACTTGCGACCGGGCAAGTATCGGAGATGGCTCCCGTGGGCCATGGTGGCAGGTATCACCATGCTGGCCATCGGACTGGTATTCACCTTGCCCGTCGAAACGACGCAGAAGGGCCTCGAGCGCATGGTGCTGCTCAACCCCGATGGCAAGGGCGACCGCCCGGCCCAAGTCGGAGACGAAGAAACCCGCATCGTGTTCCATGTGGTCAATTCGACCCGTACCGAAGCGCCCGAATTGCTCGATGAAATCGAGACGGTGCTGCGGGAATACAAACGCCAGGGACACAAGCTCCGGGTCGAAGTCGTGGCCCACAGCGCCGGACTCGACCTGTTACGAAAGCGCCTGAGCAGCCCGGCGATTCAGGCTCGCATCGCACGGCTCGCTCATGACTATCCCAACCTCACCTTCGTTGCCTGCCGCAACACGATCGACCGGATCGCCGTCAGTGAAGGTATCGAAGTCGTACTGGTTCCGGAGGCGAAGATCACCGAATCCGGCGTCTCATACGTTGTCCATCGCCAGCGCGAGGGTTGGATCTATATTCGCGTATAACCCACTGTGGTGAGAATCCACCACCTCGCCTGGCTGCTGCTGGCGATCTGCTGCCTGCAAACCGCCTGTCATACCAGCCCCCCGCCAGACAAGCCGGTTCGCATCGTCTATCACATCAACTACGACAACATCCACCGGCAGTTGTCGGCGCTGCGAAGCATCGGTTACCAACTCGACTCGATTGCCGGCCAATCCCATGATATCCGTGTGGTTCTGCATGGACGGGGCATTTCCATGCTGCTCGAACCCGACGCACTGGCCGATACGCGCATGTCGCATGCCAATGCCACACCGTCCATGCAAGTGCTCGTCTCAGGCCTCAAAGAACAGGGTGTGCGATTTTTCGTCGATCGCCATACCCTGAAGGAAGCGCGGATCGACTACCGCCACGATCTCTACGATGTCGATGCGCACGATCTCGTGGATGATGGCATCCTCGAGATCGTGCGGCTTCAGAAACAGGGATTCCAGTACATCAAACCCTGATGCCCGGGCCGGGGTTTCAGGAAGCCTTGCCCCCTTGCAACTGATCCTGGAGTTCCCTGAGTTCGTCCCATCGACCCTGGTCGGCCAATTGCGCCTGGGTGGGCCAAGTCTGGGGATCGGCCAGCTTGTAGTTTGGCCCCGCCTGATCGAGAATCGACTGCAGCCTGCCCACTTCCGTATTGGCCAGCTTCACCCACGAATCGATACCGGCCGCATTGAGCAATGCCTCGATCTTCGGGCCGATGCCTTCGACGATCTTCAGATCGTCACGCTTGTATTTCCCGAAACCGCCCTGAATGCCAGCATGGATCATTTTCTCGAGTTTCGACACCCCATCCTTTTTCTGCAGCGCGATCAACTCATCGACCTTGCCCTCTGAGGCCAGCCGCGCCTGCTCGATCCATGACTCCGGGTTGATGATGCGGTATTTGTCGCCATACTGATCCAGAATGTCGCGCAGATCCTGCTCAGACTTCGATGCCAAGACCGACCAGCTGATGATACCGTTCTCATGCAGAATGGATTCCATCTTCGGGCCGATACCCTCGATGATCTGCAGATTGTCCGACTGGATATCGCCGATATCGGCATCGATGGCCGGCTCCATGGCGGCCCCACCTTGCCTGGATGCCGTATCACCCTCGTCCGCCGGCGCAGCGGTGGATGGCGCTACGGTGGTCCGCACTTGCGGCTGGCTGAAGCGGCGACTGTCATCGACATCGCCACCGGCCGACATGGGGTCACCACCAGATGCGCGACGCGCACCACTGAGGTTATCGCGCCCACCCGCCAGCGAGGCGGCGCCAGCCGCGCCCACGCCCGCCGTGGCCATCGAACCGCGCGGGCGCATATCATCCTCATACCCGTGATCACCCGCGCAAAAAAGCCCTTTCAGCAACCGGCCAACGATCCAGCCCAGAAAAAAGGCCAGCAATACCTCGATCAATGTCTGAATGATGAACATGCTCATAACCGGCTACCCCGCTTCGAGGGCCAAAGCAGCCCCATGACCACGCCAAACAGGAAAGTTGCAAGCAACCAGAAAAACAGCTTTGAAAAGAGATAGGACATGTGATTACTCCGCCTGATTGTTCTGTTCCAGAGTGAAAGTAATGCGTCTGTTCTGCGCTCTACCTTCCTCGGTATCGTTCGAAGCGACCGGATCGCTCTCACCCTTGCCGGCGCTGTACACCAGCGCCGCATCGACACCGGCGCCGATCAAGTATTTCCGTACCGCTTCCGCCCGCCGCTGGCTCAATGCCTGGTTATAAGCCTCGGAACCGCGGCTGTCGGTATGCCCAACGATCGCCAGGCGAGCATGTTTCAGTACCGACTCACAGGTTTTGACGACGTCCGCAATCCGATCGAGCAGCGCATAACTGTCCCTGCTGACGACCGCCCGGTTGTATTCGAACAGGATCTTGCCTTCCTGCTTCAGCGCATCGATCTTTTCCTGGCAGGACTGCAAGGTCAGTGCATTATCGCCAGCGGCCGGCTGCTCGGCTGGCACTTCGGTCGGCTGCCCGGCTGGCGCTTCAGCCGCCTTTTCCGGGCCGGGTTCCGCAACCTCGACCGGCGGCCCGGCCACGACCATATCGCTCTCGAACCCGCTGCCGAACAACCCTCTGGCTTTCTCGATCATCCTCGATCGGCCTTCTTCGGAGGCCACTGTGCCGCTCAGATGACTGCCACTGTCCGATACGTGCAAATGCCCGCCTTCGAGGCTGGACAGACCCGGCATCATGCCGATCACCGACGACAGCCAGCTGGCACCGCCCACCTTGTCACTGACGGTCAACTGATTGTCGACCTTGTCCGCGCCATAGGCCGCCCTGGCTGCCTCGACGATGTCATCGACCGCCTCGCGTGAGGACAGTGAACCCCGCAACACCACCTTGCCGTCATGCGCTTCGATATCCACTTCGGGAGAAGCCAGCTCGGCCGCCACTTCGATGCGTTCTTCGACGACCCGCACGCCGGGGACACTGCGAGCGATATCGAGCGCGCGGCCCTTGGCGCTCTCGGAAGGCGCAGTGCCTGCCAACAGCGCGTCACGCCCCCGACCTGCGAGACTAACCTTCGCCCAGTCGATCTGTTCCGCGTTGAGACTGTCGGCGATGCGCTGATGCAATTCATTTTCGATTGCAGCTTCGCGTGACCCGAACAGCAGTGCATAGATCAGGCCCAACCCCAGCAGCGTGAGCAACCACCACCAACTGCCGGAGATGCCTGTACAAACCAAAGACCGATTTTTCGCCATATGTTGTTTACCTTGGGATTTCAGTGAATTGGATGAACCCTGTGATGCCTGAGTTTTCTTGAGACAAATCAGTATCTTGAGTAACGACTGGTGCTTCCGCTGCTGTACAGGGAACGCCGGCCATTCCCTAAAGCATAGAAAAAAAACCCGATCTGGGTGGAAAATCTGGAATTATTATCAATATTTTACAATCAGCC
>CAZTJP010000221.1:0-4260 GCA_964613895.1 uncultured Thiotrichales bacterium
ATAGAGAGGTCAATGTGAGCAAGCAAGATGATTTCAATGAGTTGATCCGCGAGTTGCGGGAGAATGTGCCGGATATCAGTGGTGTTTTGATTGCTACTGTCGACGGTTTGTCGTTGGGCGCGGATTTTTCCCAGGATGAAGCGGCTCGGGTGGCGGCAATGGCGGCTTCATCGGTGGGGTTGGGTGACCGGATCACCAAAACCTCGGATATCGGCAAGATGAGGGACATGATGATCGAGGGCCGGGAAGGGGTGTTGATCTTGTATATGGCGGGCAGTGGCGGGATTTTGGCCATTCGTGCGCCGGAGCGTTGCAATCTGGGGCTGATTCGGCTTGAAGGTCCGAAAGCCGCACAGCGTGCCGCGGAAATCATGGAATCCTGATTGGAGAAGGAGTGAGTTCATGGGAGCGACAAAACTGTATGACCAGGATGGCCATTCCTTCATCCTGCTGGAAGGGTTCGGTGGTGGCGAAATGGTGCCCACCAATCAGGTGCTGATTCACGATGGTGATGAGGCGATGCTGCTCGATCCCGGCGGACACAAGGTACATTATGAGTTGATCAATTCGATTTCTGCGATGATTCCGATCAACCAGCTCAAGTATCTGTTCTATTCTCATCAGGATCCGGATATCGTGGCAGCGATCAATGCCTGGCTGATGTTGACCGAGGCGGACGCCTATATTTCGGAGCTGTGGTTGCGTTTCGTGCCGCATTTCGGTGTGGATGAGTTGATGATTTCACGGCTCAAGGGTATTCCGGATGCGGGGCAGCGTTTCAGGCTGGGGAATCATGAGTTGATCTTCGTGCCGGCGCATTTTCTGCATTCTGCCGGTAACTTCCAGGTTTATGATCCGGTGTCGAAGATTTTGTTCTCGGGTGATCTTGGTGCTTCGATCGGGCCGGACTATGTCGAGGTTTCGGATTTCGAGGCGCATATCCCGTACATGGAAGGTTTTCATCGTCGCTATATGCCTTCCGGACACGCCAATCGGCAGTGGGCAGCGATGGTTTCGGCGCTGGATATTCAGATGATCGTGCCACAGCATGGCGCGATCTTTCCGACGCCGGCGTTGTCCCGGCAGTTCATCGACTGGGTTGGTGGTCTGCCGGGTGCGGCGGAAGCGATGGAGACAGTCTATCGGATTCCGGCTTGATCGATCGGCGATGTCTCACCCGCTCGATGCGGGATGTAAGGTTCGTCAGTTGGTGCGTGCGCCATAGCGGTTGACCAGGATCCAGGTGAGGGTGACGAAGGCATCCTGGTTCAGCCGCGGCTCGCCCTGCAGTACCAGCAGGAAGCGGTGTTCGCCAACGAACAGCGGCCAGGCGCCGATGCGGCTGGCGCCATAGGCATCGACTGCGGCCCAGCCTTGGGAGGCGACTCCGAGATATTGTTTCAGTCGGGCCGAATGACGGCTTTCCACGGCGGCAATGTCGGTTGCCAGCGCCGAGAGTGTTTCGGCGATTTCATTGTCGATGCCGTGACGGGCGAAAGCGAAGCCGTTCCAGTCCACCAGCAGTCCCTTGTGAATCGATGACAGTGGGCCGAGCAGGCCTTCCAGTTGTTCGCCAATGCGTGACAATGGCGCTTGCCGGGGTGTTTCATAGCCTTGAATCCAGGACAGTGTCTGCGCCTGATGAATCAGTTCCAGTACTTGCTGGTCGCTTGCCATGCCAAGGGCCCGACCCAGTTCTTGGAGGTCGCAGCGCGGCGTGGTTTCGTGTTTCATCAATGTCAGCAGCAGTGTTCTGAGGGGTTCCGTTTCCGGGCTGGAGACGGCGTAGTAAGCGCCGGCGGGCGTCGGCAGCAGGTGATATCGTTCGAGTAGCTGGTATTCCGTCACGGTCGGCTCCTTCGGTGAAAGGGAGTTGGTCACTTGGGGGAGGATTACGCCCTGGTCGAACTGCGTTTCGAGTTTGTCCCACAGTTCCGGCAGTGCCAGTCGGCGGCTGGACAGTCGCGTACGAGCTCGGCGGAAGGCATCCCGCATCCCGTTGCGTTTGTATAGGGCCAGTAGTTCCAGCGTGGCAGGGGCGTCACCCGGATCGTTGTCGAGTCGCTTTTCGAGGTAGATTCTGGCGGTTTGGTCTTCTCCGGCCTCGATGGCGCGGTAGGCGGATTCGAGCAGTTCGTCGGGGGCGAGGGGGCGGTTGACCGCCTCGACGATCCGGGTGGTTCCCGATACGCCTTCGGTCAAGGCGGCAGCACAGTCCTTTGGCAGAGATTCGCTGGCCTTGATGGGTACATCGAGGTGTGCTTGCAGAAACTGGTGTTGCGTGTCACTCAACAGGTCGGCGGTTTGCCGGATGAGGCTGGCACGCAGTGACCGGCCGGCGGTGCCTAGCGCGACGAACAGATCGATCAGTGCGGCGAAACAGTCGTCAGGCTGGCCGCGTTGGTGGTGCAGCAGGGCGCGTTGGACATGGCTCAGCAGGTCACGGGGGTTGCGGGTGATGCGGGTTTCGAGATAGTCGGCGACGCGCTCACTCGCTGCGGGTGTTTTCTGCTGGGGCAGCAGATCGCGTGAAGGGGGCAGCAACCCGGGTTCGATTGGGTATTCACCGGCAGGCAGGTCGGGCATGTCGGCGAGCGGTTTCATGTTCATCGCGCCGAGTGCCGGCGCATCAGGCGGGATCGCAGTTTGTCGATCAGCCCTCGTTGCGGTGGCTTGGGTCGTGGTTGGTCGGGGGCTTCCAGTTCAACGCTGTCGTCCGGGGTGGGGTGTCCACCGGCTTCCTCGAGGATGCCGATCTCCCGGCAGGCGTTGGTGAAGTCGATCACGGTGGTGATGGGGACTTGGGTCACGGTGGCTACTTGGCTGAGGTTGGCTTCGTAGTCGTATAGATAGGTGGCGATACGGCGGTATTCCTCCGGCCAGGGGATCATGTGACTATCGGGCAGTTCCTTCAATTTGAAGGGTTTGTGGGCATTGACGTGTTCGAGCAGCCGCCCTTCGGATCCGTACAGGGCCGCCAGCCAGATGAGTATCCAGAGTGGTCGGCTGAGTTCATCGTTTTCGACCGGGCTGTTTTTGTGGCCAATCGGGGTCACGGTGAATTCGTTTCCGGGGCGGCGGAACAGTTCGATGGTGTGTTCGACCAGGTCGGGGGAGTAGAACCATTCCGCTTGTGGATGGATTTCGATATCGGGGAAGCGGGGGTGGGTGACGAGGCAGTTCTCGTGGCTTGCCGCCAGCTTTCTGAGTATGCCCAGCAGGCGCATTTGCGGGTAGAAGCGTTTGGCCGGCCGGATGATTTCGTCCAGCGCCAATGCGACGTTGTTGGTCGATGTGCCGGTTTCTGCTTCGGGGTTCGTATGGGTTTGCGTTGCCCCCGCTTTGCCGGGCGTCGGTGTTGCTTGTTCTGGCTCCGGGGGGGTATGGGGTTCGTCGTTATCGATGCCGGTGATCGAGGGGGGGGCTTCCGTCTGGTTGGTTGTGTCCGCCATGGCAGCGTCCATTTCCGGTTCAGTGCTGACATCCAGGGAGGTCAGGGAGAAGGTGGTCGAGTAGATCAGCTGATCGGTGGTCGTGTCGAACGATTGTGAGGTTTCGGGCTCGGGCGGCATCGTTTCTTCGTCGGTAGAAGTGAGTGAGGCCGGGTGTGCCGTAGTGACGGGTTCGTCGAATACCGTCGTATCCTCTGGATCTTGAGTGTTTTCGGATGGTGCGGGGTGGGAGGGGTTGCTGTCATCGGATTGAAGGGATGCGGAGCTTGTGCCGGTGGCTACAGTGGCCCGGTCAATGGGTTCGGCGGTATTTTGGGATGGCGCTGCCAACTGTTCGGTACCGGAGAGGGTGCGTTGTGCGGTTTTGAGTACCGTCACCAGTTTTGCGTAGGTGATCGGGCGTTGCAGCCAGGGTCCGGCTGTATCACCGGGTCTGGCATCGCTCAATGGCACGATCCTGGGCGCATCGCTGTGGTCGGAAAGGGTCTGGCGCTGGCGTGATCCCGCTTGCGTGTCGATATCGATGATGATCAGGTCGGCTTGTTGGGGATCATCTACCAGTTCCCAGCGGGCAATCTCGAGGCCTCCGGCAAGCTCGATGACCGTTTCGGTCACGGCCCGGTCGGTGCGATCGACTGCGATCAGGGCAAGCTTGGGTGTTGGCATGATGAGTCCCGGTGTGTGGCCTCTTGTGATGGGTATTTTTTGGCTGTTGGGCCGTGGATCGATAATAACGGAGAGTGTAGGGGAATCGGGGCTGAACCAGCGTGATGGTTCTCGCATATCTTGGTTCTTCCAATCCCGGCAC
>CAZTJP010000222.1:0-4246 GCA_964613895.1 uncultured Thiotrichales bacterium
ACCAGCATGGCGATATTGCGGACGCCGCGGCTGACATCGCCAACCAGTCCTTCTTCACGCCAGTCCAGCACTCTGAGATCACAAAACGCCCGCAGTAATTCATTGGGTTTGAGGAGATAATCCGGGTTTCGTGGTCCGGATGCCCCGGCTACACGTTCGGTGGTGAAAGTCTGGTAATACAGCAAGCCTCCCGGCCGTAATGCTGCTGCAAGTGCGGCGAACAAAGGCCGATGCAAGAAATGGCTGACGGTGATGACATCGAAACTGGCAGGCGCTGGTGGTGCGGCGATCACGTCCCGCACGCTTGCGGTCAGTGGCAGATCGCCGGTGATGGCCTGCAGATCGGTGATCGCCTGCTCACTGATATCCCAGGCTTGTACTTGCAAGCCCCGCTCAGCCAGGAACAGGGCATTGCCACCCCGACCACAGGCAAGATCCAGTGCCTGACCCGAAGCTGGTAACAGGTGGGCAAAATCGGTCAGCACACGTGCCGGTTGTGGCGGTCCATCCAACGGGGTCTGCTGGTAATGCCGATCCCACTTTTGCCGCTCGGTGCTCATTCGGACTCCGCCAATTGCCGTTCGGCAAAGCTGATGGTGCGAAAGCGGAACAGTCGCCGGTGGGGATTCCAGTGGCCGACTGGCAGACCCGCTTTCATTTCGAGATGACGCAGAAACTCCTCCTTTTCCGGTAACGATGACCAGACACTGGGCAGGAACAGGCCACGTTGTCCCCCCTCTTCCAGAATCAGTCCATCCTCGCCTGGCACGATCTGCTCGAGCAAATCCTGATAACCGGACCAGGCAATCGGTTCGGGTTGCCCAAGCACCGAGATGGAGATTTCCAATGCATCGAATTCATGCCGTGCCAGCGGCATGAAGCGTCGGTCACGAAATGCCGCGGACCAGGCATGCAAGGCGATATCGCGCGCCAACGGCAGACTGGCTTCGATGGCACCGATACAACCCCGCAGTTGATCCTGCTTGTGCAAGGTGACGAAACTGGCGCGCAATTCATGCAACCGATCCGGGCAATCCGACAAATCCACATTCAGCGGTTGCCCATGTTCCAGGCCATGTAGAATGCTGCGCCGGGCAATCTGCAGCGCCTGCTTTTTTTCCGCATCAGTGTAAGGCATAGGACCCATATCCGACCACGCGCTGCCGGTCACCCGCCGTATCACCGGAATTGCGTAACGTCAGCCGCTCGATCGCCATGCCCTTGCGCCTTGCCACTTCCAGCAGCCCGCGAATCGGGGCATAGCCACAGGCATCGTGAGGACCAATCCGTTCGCCCTGCAATGATTCGATCCAGGTGGCTGTCTGCAAATCCCGTTTGCGAGCACTATCGTAGTCCAGATAGTGGCTCAGATCGGAACTGATCACGATCAGGGTTTCGTCACCGCCCCACAGCCGTTCCAGTAATTGCGCCACCAGATCGCGACCGGCATCACCAACCACGAACGGTGCCAGTGTGAATTCATCCAGTATTTCCTGCAGGAATGGCAACTGGACTTCCAGGCTGTGCTCAGCCGTATGCGCCTCATCGAGCGGAAAAACACCGGGAATCTCATAGGCGGTCTGCATTGCTTCCTTCGCAATGGGTACCTGCCCCAGCGGTGTGCTGAAATAATCCGCTGAAGTGCCGGCGATACCCCGGAAGGGCACGCGGTGAGCAGGACCGAGCAGCACCACCCGACGAATGACTGCATGCGATGGCTGCAGCCGTGCATAGGCATCGGCAGCCACTTGGCCCGAATAGACATAACCGGCATGCGGGACGATCAACGCCTTCGGCGCAACACCGGACTGATGCGCCGAAGACAGCATGGTGGTGACCTGATGGCGCAGCTCACCTGGATCGCCCGGATAGAACATGCCGGCCACCGCTGCTGGCCGAGTCATACCCTGCTTTTCAGACGGTTCGTTCATCATGTTCTCTCATCTCATACTGAATGGCACCGAAGTTGGCCCCCCACCGTGTCCCGCTGACGTCATTCCGGCAGGACGCCGGAATGCAGCGCCACGGAAAACCACCCACGCTGGCGGCTCACATCCCTGTGACGGGATCCCCGTTCCAGTGGGGATGACGGCTCTGCAGCGATGATCCTGTCAGCAAGCATGAAACGCAGCTTTATTCCCAGGGTATCCATCCCCATATTAACCCTAAAGATAGGGGTAAATCCGGAAATTTCCATGACAGACAAGCAATTCGCTCCACCCGGGCGTTACTGGCACAGGCTCGACGACGGCCGGATCCAATGTGACCTCTGTCCGCGCTACTGCAAACTCCACGAGGGGCAGCGTGGACTGTGCTTCGTGCGCAAGCGAGAACACGACCAGATCGTTCTCACCACATGGGGACGATCGAGCGGATTCTGCGTCGATCCGATCGAGAAAAAACCGCTCAACCATTTTCTGCCCGGCACAGCTGTACTGTCATTCGGTACGGCCGGCTGCAACCTGGCCTGCAAATTCTGCCAGAACTGGGATATGAGCAAATCACGGGAAATGGATACCCTGCAACAGATGGCAACGCCCGAACAACTGGCGGAAGCAGCTGTTCAACTGGGTTGCCGAAGCGTCGCCTACACCTATAACGATCCGGTGATATTCCTCGAATACGCCGTAGACACCGCTCAGGCCTGCCGCGAGCGAGGCATCCGTTCGGTCGCGGTGACTGCCGGCTATATCACGCCGGAACCCCGACAGGAATTTTTCGAGGTCATGGACGCCGCCAATGTCGATCTCAAATCCTTCAACGAAGATTTCTACTGGAAACTGACCGGCGCCCATCTGCAACCGGTACTGGAAACGCTCGAATATATTCATCACGAAACCGATACCTGGCTGGAACTCACCACCCTGCTGATTCCGGGAGAAAACGACAGCGAACGGGAGCTGGAGCAAATGACCCAATGGGTGGTGGAACACCTTGGCCCCGATGTACCGATGCATTTTTCCGCCTTCCATCCGGATTGGAAAATGCGTGATAAACCGCCGACTCCGCCGGCAACACTGAAACGGGCACGCCGGATCGCCATGAACAATGGCATTCGCTATGCCTACACCGGCAATATTCAGGACGTGGAAGGGGCGACCACCTACTGCCATAGCTGCGGCAACGTACTGATCCGCCGCGACGGTTACAACATCACCGACTGGCACCTGGATCACGGACACTGCCCAAGCTGTGGAACGCCCTGCGCCGGCGTGTTCGAAGACCAGCCCGGACACTGGGGCGCCCGACGTCTGCCGGTGAGCTTGAGGCCAGCCGCCTGAACCCGCCCGAGCGAAGTGCATCCGCACCGTAGCCCCGGTCCGTAACAGGAAAGCGCACCAAACCGACACCACTAAAGGAGGACGCATGCGCGCATGGGTAGTGATGATTACCACACTATGGGCAATGTCCGCCCAGGCGGAGCAACTGACCTTGACCAGTGGCCCGCAGCAAACGTCACTGCTGGAGCTCTACGCGTCCGAAGGATGCAGTTCCTGCCCACCAGCAGAAAAATGGCTCAGTCGCCTCAAACAGGACCCACGCTTGTGGCACGAACTCGTACCAGTCGCCTATGCCGTGGATTACTGGAACAACCTCGGCTGGCGCGACCCCTATTCCGATCAACGCTGGTCCGCGCGGCAATGGGCGTACAAAACCGCCGGCGCTGTGACATCTGTGTACACACCGGCATTCGTCATCGACGGCCAGGAATGGCGGGGCTGGTTCAAGCGGCGCCAATTGCCCACCTCCGCCGCGAAACCAGGCATTCTGCAGATCGACGTGAACCATGGCGCTATCGATGCCAGATTCACTCCTGCCCCTGGGCATGCTGGACCATGGGTGCTGCATGCCGCCATCCTGGGCTTTGACATCAAAACCGACATCGATGCTGGAGAGAACGCCGGCAGGACACTGACCCACGATTTCCTGGTGCTGAACCAGACCCATTCGAAACCTTCCAATGGTCAGTGGCACCTGCTGCTGCCACCGGTGGAACAACCCAAGGTGAAAAAACGTGGCCTGGCGATATGGGTGACGAGAGCGGCCGATTTGACGCCAGTACAAGCCGCGGGGAGCTGGTTGCCATGATGCGTTCCAGGCACATTCCCCTACTGAAAAACCAGAAACACGGCGTTTGATATCGACCTGAATCACGTCATATTCAGGTCAATTACATCAATATACGATCATCTCAGATCTTGAGCACCTGCTGCCGATAGAATTGCAGCTCTTCGATCGAATCGCG
>CAZTJP010000223.1:0-4226 GCA_964613895.1 uncultured Thiotrichales bacterium
AGCTGGAGGATCCCTACGTGCTGCTGCACGACAAGAAGATCTCCAACATCCGCGACCTGCTGCCGACACTGGAAGCCGTCGCCAAGGTGGGCAAGCCGCTGCTGATCATCGCCGAAGACGTCGAAGGCGAAGCACTGGCCACACTGGTGGTCAACAGCATTCGCGGCATCGTCAAGGTTGCCGCTGTCAAGGCGCCGGGCTTCGGGGATCGCCGCAAGGCCATGCTGCAGGATATCGCCATCCTCACCGGCGGCCAGGTCATCTCCGAAGAAGTGGGACTCTCACTGGAGAAAACCACACTCGAAGACCTTGGTTCCGCCAAGAAAGTCATCATCAGCAAGGAAAACACCACGATCGTCGATGGTGCGGGCAGCGAGGATGAGATCAAGGCACGTGTCGACCAGATCCGCGCCCAGATCGAGGAAACCACGTCCGACTACGATCGCGAGAAGCTGCAAGAGCGCGTGGCGAAACTCGCCGGCGGTGTTGCAGTGATCAAGGTTGGCGCCGCGACCGAGGTGGAAATGAAAGAGAAGAAAGCTCGCGTCGAAGACGCCTTGCATGCCACCCGCGCCGCAGTCGAGGAAGGCGTGGTAGCTGGCGGTGGCGTCGCCCTGTTGCGCGCTTCCGCGCCGCTGAAGGATCTCAAGGGCGAAAACCACGATCAGGACATCGGTATCCAGATCGCCTTGCGCGCCATGGAAGAGCCGTTGCGCCAGATCGTTGCCAACGCCGGTGGCGAAGGCTCCGTGGTACTCAACAAGGTGCTCGAGAATGGGGGTAACTTCGGTTACAATGCCGCCAACGATGAATATGGCGACATGATCGAAATGGGTATCCTCGATCCCACCAAGGTCACGCGTTCGGCGTTGCAGAATGCGGCCTCGGTCGCCGGCCTGCTGATCACCACCGAAGCCATGGTAGCGGAGATTCCGAAGGAAGAAGCACCGGTACCGGGCGGTGACATGGGCGGCATGGGCGGCATGGGCGGTATGATGTAATCCGACCCCGCACAGCGCCGTGTTTGCATGCCGCCTCGCGGCATGCAAACCAAACCGAAAAAAGCCCCGCGATTGCGGGGCTTTTTCTTGTCTGTCGAAAGAAAAATCCGTTATTTGGAATGCAAGGTTCGCACGCCCTCGGCGCCGCCAAGAATCAGCACATCCGCCGGTCGGTTGGCGAAGATGCCGACCGTCACCACACCCGCCAGCATATTGATCTCCTGCTCCAGCTTCAGCGGTTCCATGATTTCGAGATTGTGGACATCGAGAATGATATTGCCGTTGTCGGTGGTAAACCCTTCGCGCAACTCGGGCTGCCCTCCCAGCTTCACCAGCTGCCGGGCGACGTAACTGCGCGCCATCGGAATCACCTCCACCGGCAGCGGAAACTTGCCGAGAATCTTCACCAGCTTGGAGTCATCGGCAATACAGACGAACTGGTCGCTGGCGGCCGCCACGATTTTTTCGCGCGTCAACGCGCCGCCACCGCCTTTGATCAGTTGCAGATACTCGTTGGCCTCGTCGGCGCCATCCACGTAGAGCGGCAGATTACCCACCTCGTTCAGGTCCATGACCGGGATACCATGCCCGCGCAAGCGTTCGGCGCTGGCTTCCGAACTGGCGACCGTGCCGTCGATCTTGCCCTTGATGCCGGCCAGGGCATCGATGAAATGATTGGCCGTCGAACCGGTTCCCACCCCCACGATCATGCCTGCCTCGACATAATCGATGGCGGCCTCGGCCGCTGCTTTCTTCATCTCGTCGGTTGATAGTGTCATATGATGGTATCCTCTTGTTCCCTGAATAATATGCGCCCATCATAACGGCCTACCCACCCCGCAAACAAGCCTGCCGATGACCAAGCACTACCTGGAAAAAATTCTCACCGCGCGAGTCTATGACGTGGCCGACGAAACCCCGCTGGAACTGGCCAGTGGTCTCAGCCAGCGCCTGGGCAACCATGTGCTGATGAAGCGCGAGGACATGCAGCAGGTGTTTTCGTTCAAGCTGCGCGGCGCCTACAACAAGATCATCAACCTCAGTGAGAAACAACGCAAGGCAGGGGTCATCACCGCTTCGGCCGGTAACCATGCCCAGGGAGTTGCGCTGGCCGGCAGCAGTCTCGGCATCACTGCCGTCATCGTCATGCCCGAGACCACGCCGGAGATCAAGGTCAACGCCGTGCGCGGTTTCGGCGGCCAGGTGGTGCTGCATGGCGATACCTATGATGATGCGCTCAGCTTCGCGCTCGAGCGGGCAGGCCGCAAAGGCATGACCTTTGTTCACCCCTACGACGACCCGGATGTGATCGCCGGCCAGGGCACCATCGGTATGGAGATCCTGCGCCAGCACCCCGACCCGATCGACGCCATCTTCGTGCCTGTCGGCGGTGGTGGACTGATCGCCGGGATCGCCGCCTACGTCAAATTCCTGCGCCCGGAGACCCGAATCATCGCTGTGGAACCGGAAGACACGCCCACGCTGGCACGGGCGCTGGAAGCAGGCGAGCGCGTGGTGCTCGACGAAGTGGGACTGTTCGCCGACGGCGTTTCGGTACGGCAGATCGGCGAAGAAACCTTCAGCCTGGCCCGCGAACTGGTCGATGATTCGGTGCTGGTGAGCACCGACGAGATGTGCGCCGCGATCAAGGATATTTTCGAAGAGACCCGCACCATGATGGAGCCGGCCGGCGCATTGGCGATCGCCGGCATCAAGAAATACATCGCGGCGCAAGGCGTCAAAGACCAGACGCTGATCGCCATCAACAGTGGCGCCAACATCAATTTCGACCGGCTGCGCCACGTCACCGAGCGCGCCGAAGTCGGCGAACGGCGGGAAGCATTGCTGGCAGTCACCATTCCCGAACGGCCCGGCAGCTTTTGCGCCTTCAGCGCCGCAATCGGCAAACGCGCCATCACGGAATTCAACTACCGCTATGCCGATGACCGTAACGCCCAGGTATTCGCCGGCATTCGCCTCAGCGGCGGTGACGAGGAGAAAATCCGCATCATCGAACGGCTGCGTGAGGCGGGTTACCCGGTGACGGATCTCACCGACAATGAGCTGGCCAAGGTTCATCTGCGCTACCTCGTCGGCGGCCATTCATCCAGAGCAGAGCATGAGGTGCTCTACCGCTTCATTTTCCCCGAACGCCCCGGCGCGCTGCATGATTTTCTCACCGCGCTGGGATCACGCTGGAACATCAGCCTGTTCCACTATCGGAATCATGGCTCTGCCCATGGCCGCATACTGGCCGGCATACAGGTTCCACCACAAGAGCGCGACGAACTGGGCCGCTCGCTGGAAGCGCTCGGATATCAGCATTGGGAAGAAACCGAAAACCCGGTCTATCGACTGTTTCTGGCCTGACTGGCGCAGCCGGCTGCCAGCCCACCCTCGAGAAAGGCGGCGGGCGCCAGACTGGTCGCCAGCATGACGCGATTGATGTCCTGGTGATCCTGCCAACTGGCAACCGCCTGATGGTCGGGATGGCGCCAGAACTGTTCGATATGTGACGCCAGCGGACGATATCGATCGATCCGGTCGAGACTTTTCTGTATCGCATCGATCCTGTCGAAACGATCGGAGAATTCAGTCAACAGCGCCCGCATGCGCGGCACCGCATGCAGGCCGATACTCATGCCCAACTCACGAAAGGCGAGCCGATCATGCGCCGGATGATCGAGCAGGTTCTGCCGTGCATATTGTTGCAAGCTGATCTCGATGTCTTCGAGCAATGCATGTAATTCGGGAATACCGCCCATCCGGAAATAGCCATTCAACAGCGCCCGCCGCCAGGCATCCGTCAACAGGCCGCCAATGCCCAGCGAATCAGCCGTCGCCCACCGCTGTCCCACGCAGAGCCTGGTCAGCCCTTCGATCTCCCGCTCCAGTCCCGGCCCGACGCCCGATGGCGGGAAACGGCGTCCACTCGCCTCGAGCGTACGAAAGGTCAGCAACCCATCCAGCGGATCATGCTGCCCCATCGAAGCCACCAAAGGCCGTGACAGATCGCTGCTCATTTTCCAATACATGCGCATGGAACCATCCGCAGCAGTAACAACGAAAGCACGGTAGGCCGTTTGCGCCAATTCCCGGGCCCAGCGATGAAAAATCACCTGTCCGGTTTCGCAGGCCACCGCATCGAGCGCATGCATCCACTTGGTCAGATAGTGAAAATACTGGCCATCCCGGTCCCACTCCAGGTTTTCGTCATAGGGCTCA
>CAZTJP010000224.1:0-1442 GCA_964613895.1 uncultured Thiotrichales bacterium
CCGGGTCAATGCTACGCGCGTATCTGGATACCACCCAAATACAAGACTGTTACTGAACGCGTGCTCAAGCGCGATCGTGGCGAGCGTTTGCAGATCATTCCGGCCAAATACGGCATGACCGAAGAGCGGGTGCTGGTCAAGGAAGCCTCCGAAAAGCTGATTCCGGTTCCGGCTACTTACAAGACCGTGACCGAGAAGATCCTGGTCAAGGACGGGGAAAAATACTGGAATTTTGGTACGCATGGTCCGGCATCAGCCAAAGGGCCCAATGCCAAGCGAGCTGACAGCGCGCGCCTGGCGATGGGTAAGGCCAACGGGCTGCCCGATACTGCGGAAGTGGGTCAGTGCTACGCGGAATACTACAAGCCCGCCAAGTACGCTACCCGGACTGAAAAGAAGCTGAAGTCGGAAGCGTCGCAGCGCGTGCAGGTCATTCCGGCCAAGTATGAAACCGTTACCGAAAAGGTATTGGTTGAAGAGGCTTCGACTCGTGTCGTCAAGGTGCCAGCCAAGTACAAGACTGTCACCGAGAAGGTTCTGGTCGAACCGGCGCATACCGAGTGGAAAGTGTCCGAATGCTCGGGCGGTGCTTGTCAGCCAGGGCAGCTGCGCAATCGTGTGCAAGGTGTCCGTGATCGCATCGACCAAGCGACTGGTGAAATCATGTGTCTGGTCAATGTACCGGCTCGCTATCGCACGATCACCAAACGCGTGATGGTCACTCCGCCAACAACCAAGACCATCGAGATTCCGGCCAAGTACAAGACTGTCACGGTTCGCAAGATGGTTCAGCCACCGCAAGAAAAGGTAGTTGAGATACCCCCGACTTACCAAACTGTCACCTACACAGAAAAGGTTCAGGATGCACAGACTTCCTGGCACTGGGTCGGCTCGCCTGAAGCCCGTGCTGCGGGTCGTCCGACTGGTGACGTGTTCTGCATGACGGCCACACCGCCTCGCTACCGGACTATCACCAAGCGGGTGATGGTTACACCGGCGACTACCAAGAAGGTTGTGATTCCGGCTGTCTACAAGACTGTCAAGGTTCGCAAGATGATCCAGCCGCCTCAAGAGAAGCGCATTTCCATTCCGGAAGAGTATCAAACCATCACTCGTCGTGAGAAAGTCTCCGATGGTCACATGGAATGGCGCCCGGTGCTTTGCCAGGTCAACATGACTTCCGCGAAGATTCGTGAGATCCAGAAAGCGCTCAAGGCGAAGGGATTTTACAGAGGGCCGATTGATGGTGTCGTAGGTTCCCAGACCATCACAGCCATGCGAGCTTTCCAGAAGGCCAAAGGTCTGACGTCGACTCGTTTCTTCACCATTGAAACGATTACGGCGCTGGGTGTGTCTTCTCGTTAAGCTATTCTTCTCGTAAGTAACGGAAAAGGGCCGCTGTTCAGCGGCCCTTTTTTATTATTATGCCTCCTTATCTCCCA
>CAZTJP010000224.1:1542-4211 GCA_964613895.1 uncultured Thiotrichales bacterium
CTGGTGTATCCGGTATAGGCTTGCCCGCAGTAGAAAAAGGCCGGGACCGCTCCGGCTGCGATACCGCCAGTGGCATCATTGATGCGGATATATTCCTGAATGTTTTGTTCGCTGCTCACTTCCCGCATCGTAAGCTTGATCCATGGGTTCTGTCGTACCATGCGCTTGATATAAGGCATGGCCTCGTGACAATGGCGGCAACTCTTTGACCAGTAGAAATAGAGGTTGAGAGACAGGTTGCCATGTGCATCCCTTTGAAACCATGAAATATCGCTCTGGTTGCTCGCTGCCGGTGAGATCATTGGCAGGCTCGCCAGGATCGCGGTTGCTATCAGTTTTTTCATCAGTCCTTTTCCGGTTGTCAAAATGAATTACGTAGTACAGGTTTGGTACGGTTTCCCTTAGTATATACCGCCCGCCCACGACAAACGTCGGGCTCATCTTGCTCAAATCTTAATGAACGATACCTTAAAACGTTTTCGCCCCTGGCTGTTCCCGTTGATTGTTTCGATATTCGCAGTGGTATTCCAGGCCAGTGGGCTCGATGTCACATTACGCTATGATCGCCAGGCAATCACCGATGGAGCTTGGTGGCTGCTGCTGACTGGCAATCTGGTGCACATGGGTTGGGGGCATGTGGTGCTCAACCTCGCGGGCCTTTGGATGGTCTGGTGGTTTTTCCTTGGTGAATTCACTGACCGACAGTGGTTGTGGATTTTTATCGTCAGTGGCTTGTTCGTGACCTCTGGTCTCTATTGGTTCAATCCTCATCTGATCTGGTATGTGGGGCTGTCCGGCTTGTTGCACGGTTTGTTCATCGCCGGTGGTCTGAAGCTGATCCGCCATGAGCGGGGCTTTGCTCTGACATTACTTGCAGTGATCCTCGCCAAGCTCACCTATGAACAGACCGTGGGTTCGATGCCGGGTACTTCCGAAATGTCGGGTGGGCCTGTTGTCGTCAATGCCCATCTGTTCGGTAGCATCGGTGGTGTCGTGGCTTTTGTCGGTTTGTGGTTTGTGGACCGCTTCATCCTTCGGAGGAACTCTCATGAATAAGGTTTCCGCGATCGAAACCGCCCGTATCCTGGTTGAAGCGCTGCCATATATTCAGCGCTATTCGGGCAAAACCATCGTGGTCAAATACGGTGGCAATGCGATGACCGACGAGTCATTGCAGAGCAGTTTTGCGCGTGATGTCGTTTTGCTCAAGCAGGTAGGCATCAATCCGGTGATTGTCCACGGAGGTGGGCCGCAGATTGGCGAGTTGCTGAAGCGCCTCGGTAAGCCATCGAGATTCATCGACGGTATGCGGGTCACCGATACCGAAACCATGGATGTGGTCCAGATGGTGCTGGGTGGCTTGGTCAATAAACAGATCGTCAATCTCATCAACCAGCATGGTGGTCGCGCCGTGGGGCTCACCGGCAAGGATGGCGGCTTGATTCGCGCCAGACGGTTGGCGCTAAGCAATGATGAGGACACCGATATCGATCTGGGCCATGTGGGCGAGGTCGAGTCGATCGATCCCTCCGTGGTCAGTATGCTGGATTCGGGTGCTTTCGTACCGGTCATCGCACCGATTGGCGTGGGTCCTGGTGGCGAGGCGCTCAACATCAATGCCGACCTGGTGGCGGGCAAGATGGCTTCGGTGCTTCAGGCCGAGAAACTGATTCTGCTGACCAATACGGCGGGCGTACTCGATCAGGATGGTGAGTTGCTCACGGGCCTGACAGCCAATGAAATCAGTCGGCTGATCGATGAGGGCGTGATTCATGGCGGGATGCTGCCAAAAATTGGATGTGCGCTCGACGCATTGCGTTCCGGAGTGAAAATGGCGCACATCATCGACGGACGTGTGCAGCATTCGGTACTGCTGGAATTGCTGACCAATGAAGGGGTGGGGACGCTGCTCAAACGGTGACTACTCAGTGGTAATCTGAGTAGTCACGGTAGGTCTTGATCGGTTCTGCTGTAGGCGCCGCTGGCTTGCAGTTCGAGAAAACGGCTGCGGTCTTTCGAGAATTTTTCCTGGATCTGCTGTTTGCGCCGTTGGTTCATATCGATCTGCTGGAAATAGTTGGCTAACTGCCGGTTGTATTGCTCGATATTGGCTTCCAGTTGGCGGGGTGGCTTGCGTTTTTTCGTCAGGAAGTTGATGCGCCGGTTTTCCGCTGCTTCGAGTTGCCGCTGGACTTTCTCGATCTTGCTGCGAATCAATGCGATGGTCGAATCCACCAGGCCGATTCGTTCGTCCCGTAGCTTGTCGATGTCGGTGACATGGCTGTAAGTTGCCAGCAGTGAGCGATCGTAACGGGCTTGCAGACGTTGTTGCCGTTCCAGTTCAGCGCGTCGCTGTGCCAGCGCACGTTCACGACGTAATTGCTCAGGGCTTTTCATGCCCTCGACTTTTTTGATTTCGCGCCCGTCGGGTGCCAGCACACCATATCCCGAGGTCGATGCCTCGGGCGGGATCTGATCGCCATAATTGATTTTGCCGTTTGCGTCCCGCCATTGATAGACGCCCGCGAACACGGACGCACTGCCCAACAGCAGCGCCGGCAGGGTACAGAGGCATATCATGGAAGCAAAACGTCGCATGAGCGTATTAGGACATATCTTTTCACTACAACCAACGAATCGGGTCACAAATGCCGGGTTCTCCTAGCCCG